>JAUYJN010000001.1 GCA_030700255.1 Candidatus Peregrinibacteria bacterium
TGAAGTACACATTTCAAAGCGTTTTCATGGAGATTGAACTTTGAAATACGGCATTCGACGCCCGTTCCCGGGAATGACGTCTGAAGTACGGCGTTCAAGACGTGTGCGCGCACAGCATTGCCCAATTTGTTTAAAGAACCACGAAAAGCTTTACAAAATCATAATAAGATGATTATATATCGTATATGATATCAAAAAACATAATATCATCACAGATTTCACGCTGCGGAACTTCTCGAAAAACTCAGAAGCTCCGTTGATACTTCATATATAAAATATCCCAAGTAACCTAACGGAACTTCAAGTTAGGTTTTTTATAATATTAAAAAAATTATCATGAAAAAATTAGAAAACGTTATATTGGAAGAGGCGGTTGCCTACTTTCAAGATGAGGCAGAAAGGACTGAACTTCCACCAGTATTTGAAAAGATGAGGAAGATTGGAGCAGACAGGGATCCTAGGCAGTTTCAGGTACTTGTTCATCCAAGTTATGCCTTTGACAAAGGTTGGATGGAAGCAAATTTAAAAAAAGGACTGCACTCTCAAACACAAATACTAGCATGGGCACTTAAGTATTTTAGATTAGTGATGAATAGCGTTATAAATCAGCCGGAAAATACAATCATTACAAGTGATAGTTCCGAAGTGGCAACTGGAATTACTGAGTACCATGACAAAATTGTTCACACAACTGGCGCACGTAGTTATCTATCAACAAGCGAGCTTGCAGAATTCTTACAATTAACAAAAGGAATTAATCCTAAGGACTCATTTAGAATTCACGGTTCAATATGGGGACGTTGTCCTACCGGCTTTGCAACTCAATTACATATTGCAACTAAATATGACGGCTATACAGGAAGGTGCAAAGGAGAAGGATATCTCTATAATAGAGGGACAAGATTAGCTGCACAGGAGGATGCATATATGTATAGCTCAATTAAAAAATCTGATGCTATTAGAAATGGGCAAATATCGTTTGGAGTACAACATAATACCGCCTTATTGGGAGTAGCAAACGACGATCTATTCATGGACGAAAATTCCATTATCATACCATCTCCAGAGGAGGTAGAAGCATCAAAACAATGAAATGGCTATACCTAGCGGTCTGAGGGGGTAAACTTAAGTTTACAAATTATTTTAATATGTACCAATTCCACTCTTAAGAGTAAAGTTCCGGAATAAATAATTAATATAACAAAAGATTATAGACAACTTGAAGAAAAATGACGACAAGCGGATTATAGGCCCGAGTAGATAGATAGTTCTTAATATAATTACACAAGGGAGAGAAATCCTTGTAAATTCGATTTTGTCAAAGAGGGTTTGTGCAAAGAGGCTTAACACTTTAGAATCGGTTCAAATTAGCCTCTCACTCCAAACAATATGGCCGACGATATAAAAAAGAAGATCTGGTTCAAAAATAAATCAGTCTCGCTTAACCGTACCGTGGAAGAATATAACGCGGGCGAAGATATCTTGTATGATCAAGATATGATTCCGGACGACGTATGGTGTTCGCGCTGCTATGCAAGATTACTTGAAAGACATGGGCTTCTCGATGATAGCGAATTAAAAACTCTGGAAATGGGACTCGATGAAATTTTGGAATTATATGAAAAAGGTGAATTTGTACTAAAAGTTGAAGATGAGGATTGTCATACGAAAATTGAAGATTATCTAATAGAGAGATTCGGGGATATAGGTAAGAAAATTCACACCGGGCGTTCTCGTAATGACCAGGTGCTTGTAATGATGAGATTTTTTCTAAAACGTAAGGCGAATATAATTAGAGGAAGTGTCCTCGATCTAGCACTTGGGTGCATCGAATTTGCGAAAAAATATGAGATGGTTCCTATGCCGGGGTACACACATATGCAAAAAGCCATGCCAACGACAGTTGGCACTTGGATGGGGGCTTTTGCAGAGAGCTTGATGGATGATGTGAAGCTGCTTGCCGCAATAACTGATGAAATCGTAGATCAGAATCCGCTTGGATCCGGTGCCGGATACGGTTCTCCATTTGATTTTGATAGAGATTGGCTATCAGAAGAGATAGGATTTAAGCGCACACAAAACAATGTAATATATTGCCACAATTCTCGTGGTAAAATCGAAGGATTGGTACTGGAAGCATGTTGCCAAATCATGCTAACTCTCAATAGGCTGGCTTGTGACCTACTGTTTTTTACAACTCAAGAATTTCAGTTTTTCAAAATGGATGACAGTATCTCTACCGGCTCATCTATCATGCCACAGAAGAAAAATCTCGATGTAGCGGAGCTAATACGCGGACGTACAGCAACTGTACTTGCATGCAGAAGCGAAGTAACTATGAATATTTTGAATAAAATTTCCGGATACCATAGAGATGGACAAGAGATCAAAAGACCTCTGTTTCTCGGGCTCAAATATACTGAAATGTCAGTAGAAGCTATGAGTGTCATACTTGAAAACATAGTTCCTAATATGCCGGTACTCGAAAAATCTATGCTTGACTGCCCGGGGCTTTTTGCCGCACACAAAGCATTTGAAAAAGTTAAAGAAGGTATGACTTTCCGAGATGCCTACAGAGAAGTGGGAAGTAACATAGAAGGTATTGTCGTCACTACAGAGGAAATAGGAGAATGGCTCAAAATGTCGAAACATCAAGGTGGTACCGGGAACTTACAACTGGATAAAATTGAAATCGAAATAAATTCACTTATACCTTAACCTCTCACATATATGGAACCTTGGGATTTACAAGCACTACTCAAAAAAAAGATCGATGAGAAAGGAGGTATTATTTCCTGCCATGCACATTTTGACAAATCGCATGTCGTAACCAAAGAGACTCTAGATATGTGTTTGGATAACATGGAGGTTAAGTGGGATCTATGGAAAGATGTTAAGAAAAACTACACACACGAAGATTTGGTTCTACGCATGTCGATCTGTGTTGAAAAAATGATAGCTCAAGGTTCACCGATCACTAGAACAAATGTAGATGTAGATAGCACTGTTGGGATGATGTGTGTTGAGGCTCTGCTCGAAGTAAAAGAAAAATACGCTGATAAAATACAAGTTCAAATATGTTCGCAAGTACTGGAAGGTGCACTCACAGATGGAGCGCGACAATATATAGAAAAAGCCGCACCTTATGTCGATGCGCTTGGTGGGCTTCCATCCAGAGATAGACCGAGGGAAGAAGAACACATGGAATTCTTGTTTGATATGGCAAAGAAATATGGGAAAACAATTGATGTTCATATAGACCAAAACAATGATCCGGACGAAAGAGATACTGAGATGCTCGCTCGCATCGTGATAAAACATGGAATGCAGGGGCGCGTGAACGCAGTTCACGCGTGCTCACTCGCAGCTCAGAGTGATGAATACATTAATATGGTAGCGGCGCTTCTCAAAGAAGCTGAAATGAATGTGATCGTATGCCCGCGCGCCATGATAGATGGTGTCCAACTCCGTCATAAAATAGCTCCTGTACATAACTCAATTGCACCGGTTACCCACCTACTCGATGCCGGCGTAAATGTCGCACTTGGAGTCGACAATGTATATGACTATTTCTGCCCATTTATAGATGGGAACGTTTTTGAAGAGCTACTGTTCCTTATCGAAACATGCAGATTTTATGACATAGAAGCCTTGGTAAATATGGCAACTGTGAATGCCAGGAAAATCGTTATTGACCAAGTAGCAGCCACATCACACCTATCCCAACCAAAAACATAACAAACTGTCCAACTAGCTTTACGCGGGATGATTCTTTGTGTAATTCCGGAATCAAATCCGAACAAGCTATATATATAAATCCTCCGGCTGCGATCGGCACCAGGTATTCTTCAACACCTCCGATGCGTTCACTCAAAACAAGTGTCAAAACAGCTCCAAGCACTGCAAATAGTGCTGTAATGAAATTCATAACAAGAGCTCTCGTTCTAGTGAATCCACCATGTATAAGCACTGCGAAATCCCCGATCTCTTGAGGTATTTCATGTAATACAACTGCAAGTGTCGTCGCGATCCCCACCTCCTTGCTGACTATAAAACTCGCTGCAATCACCATGCCATCTATAAAATTATGTACCGAATCCCCTATTAAGTTCATCTTTGCAAATACATGGACATGTGGCTCGTGATGAGAACTATCACAATTTTGAATTTCCTCAATATGATGACAATGTTGAAAATGAATAAATCTTTCAATAACAAAGAAAATCACGATCCCAGCCAAAATCGATATCGAAGTACTAAGCCCAAACCCAAATTCAGCAGATGCCTCCGGAATCAAATGTAAAAATGCATCCCCAAGCAAAGCACCGGCCGCAAAACTAACGAAAAACATAAGAACTCTCTGCAAATGCTTTACTTTAATAGACAAGGTAAAGAGTCCGACAAGTGAAATCAAACTCACAATGGACACACTTACAATCGAATACAGCCAAATATTTGACGAAGGAAGTTCTGTCGATAGAAGCGAAATCGTTTCCATAAATAAAATAAATTAGGTGAGTTTATTAACTCTGCTCAAAATTAAAGCAACCCCATAACAAAAACAAGATTAATTTAACTCATTATGTATTGCCGGTTCGATTCAAACTGATATAGTGTTTTCGCTATTTTTTTACCAAACACAAAATGACTGAAGACAAAATTGCTCTGACATTACAAGATATTTCAAAAGCTAGAGAAGCCCTCAAAGGGATAAAAAAAGACGTTAAGATTGAAGAGAAAATAACTACTGATGAATACCTAGAGCTTAAAAAAGCTTTAAAAGATTTAAAAGAGCAAGTAAAAAGATACGAAGAAGATCAAAAGAGTGAACTCAGTGAGAATACTCATTATCAAAAACTCCGTGAAATGGCACTTGAGCAAGAAGAAGAGTTAGCACATCTAAATATGCAGCTATTTACCCATCTGGCGAAAATGCCACAAAAATCTTTTAAGATGAATGTTGATACGGATTCAGGAACATTGCTTGTGCAGTGCGAACCTGAGATGAAGATTTATCTAAATGGAAAGGAAGAAAAAAGGAGGGCATAAACTAATTTAATACGACTCCCCTAGCCTCGCAAACCGGCAAAACGTCTTCGGATCCTTCGATTTCTTCGTAAATCGCCTCACATATTTCTTCCGACATACATTGAATGTCATCTTGTTTAACTGAACATTTTGTAAGTTCATATATATCTATGTTTGGGTCCGCCGCTTTGCCCTCTGTAAGTATCCAAAAACGATGTGCTCCAAGAAGTTTTTCACCTAAGTATATTTCAACAAGATATTCTCCTCTGAACATGTCTTTGCTTGATTGGAAAGGGAATGCGATATCTGAAACTCCGGGGGCTGCGTTACGGTCAGTCCTGATGATCTCACGGAAAGAACCTCTTTGTCTGTATTGCCATACCGTTTCAATTTGAGCTTCTTCTTTAGTATTATTTTGGATTTCAGCATTTAGTGCGAAATCATGATCAGTTGGGCTAAATTTGTAACCTTCTGTCAAAGTATTATCTTCATTCAAAAGTCCAAGCTTACTATTAAGAATAGTAAACTTCGGCCCTTCCTCGGCGCAGCCCAAAATAAGTAATGACGCCATAATTATAAGTACTAATTGTAATATTTTCTTTGACATAGTTTTGTATTAATTAAATTATAGTTGAGTTTGTATGAAATGAACCTTACACTAGACTACGTCTATATAGTAACTTCACGTAAATTGCAAAGATTTTTCATAGAAGATAATGTTTTGATGGTGGGGGATGATGATAACCTAAGTAAAGAAATTTGTCACCAGATTTTGAATGTTTTACGTATGAAAACGAATGACAAAGTCATATTACTTGATAATTCCGGATTTGAATATACCTGCGAGATAACCGTTCATGGTAAAAATATAAGCTACAAAGTCCTCGAGAAGAATAAAAACACACTTGAACCGACAATCAATACGATCTTATATCAATCTATATTAAAATCATCAGAACGTCTTGAATTCGCCATGCAAAAAGCAACTGAGCTTGGGGTGATGACTATCGTCCCCCTTATAACAGAGCGCTGCCAGGTCGCAACGTTGCGTAAAAAAGATAGATTTGAGAAAATCATAAAGGAAGCGAGCGAGCAGAGCGAGCGAGGACTCCTACCTACTCTAGAAAACCCAATAAAATTTAACGATCTTATAAAGACACTCGATACCTCTCTCAAAACAACAAATCTTTTTTTCTACGAAGGTGCAAGGCACGACAAATTTGAGCTTCCAAGTCTTAGTAAAAATGTTAATGTGATTATCGGACCCGAAGGTGGGTTTTCACCTGAAGAAGCTTTGCAAATTGAAACATTTTGTAAGAAAAATAAAAACTCATACACTTTGAGCCTTGGCAAACGAATCCTTCGAAGCGAAACTGCAAGTATCGTCGCCCTCGCACAAATACTAATCAACTACTAAAAATGACTGAAATAGACAAAAGCTTATTTGAACCTTTTATGAAGACCCTTCTTCAAGCAAACAAGGATATAAATCTAATATCCAGAGAAATTAAAGAAGAAGAAGATCTATTTGTTAAACATATATATGATAGCGTTAAGATTATTGATTTCTTCGATTTTTCAAATTCTGTGACTTTACTTGATATAGGTTCCGGTGGTGGCATACCTGGAATCCCTCTTGCTATCGCATTACCACATTTAAAAATTACTTTAATGGATTCTGTTGAAAAAAAAATGCGCAGAGCAAAATCCATAACAGAAGAATTGAAACTAAATAATGTAAAAATCTTAATCGGAAGAACGGAAGAAAAAGGACATGACCCAAATTTCCGAGAAAGTTTTGATATAGTTACAGCCAGAGCCGTTGCGGAGCTACCTGTACTACTTGAATACGCATTACCATTTGTAAAAGTTGGCGGGTACTTCATAGCGTACAAAGGAAGAAATCATCAAGAAGAATTATCAGAAAGCAAAACTGCACTCTATACGCTAGGAGCCAAACTTACCGATGTATTTTCATATGATTTACCAAATGACCTAGGCCAGAGAGTATATATAATATGTAAAAAAATATCTGATACTCCGGAAAAATATCCAAGAAAAATTGGAATACCAAAAAAAACACCTTTAAAATAAAATTTAACACACACACCATGTTTTTCAAAAAAGCTTCTCAAACTAAAGTCTGCATAGTACTTAGCTCGCTCATCTTTTTACCGTATTTTTTCAATGTCTTCTACAAAGGCGGCATAGGACTACTCAATCATCTTCTCTTCTTCTTATGCCTGGGACTTTCCGGAATCATTTTTTATATCGCATTACAGAAAAAAATCTACAAAGAGAGAGAGCTTCCTTTTTATGAAAATTTCTCACTTATCACACTTGTCATACTATTCTCTCTCTCATACATAAATTCTTTAACAAGGAATGTGGGCCTACTTGAACTAGGAAGCCTATATGCCGGGGCGATTTTAATATTGCTAGGTTATAACATCGCACAAAATAAAGATCAGTTAAAAAGACTATTTTCAGTATTCTCAATCTCTTCATTGGCTAGCTTGATAATTGGATTTGTTTTTTATTTTGGAGATACGTTCGAGAGATTCTCCGGAACTTTTAATAATTATTTTGAACCATGGTCAGCATTTCCAAATGCATACGGGGATTTCCTTATACTCATAATGCCGCTTACTTTTTATCTTGTTGAGCAAAAGAAAAAAAAGAAAGCTGGAATGATCGCTTTTTTACCTGAAATCACATTTTCACTATCGGTGGCAGCCGTATTGCTTACGGATTCTCAGGGTATCCACGTAGCTGCAATCATTCTGTTTGCACTCCTACTTGGTCGACTTATGATAGTAGGTAAATTTGCAAAGAAACTCATCGTTCTCAGCCTTATAGGGCTTGTGCTAGGGCTTGGTGCGCACGCCCTAAAAAACAACTTAATGCCTAAATATAGAGAGGATGTAGAAATATCAAATCAAGTTTCGATGGATGCAAAAAGCTATGAACAACAAAACTCTGTAAATACCAGACTAGACCATTTTAAAACCGGATTTAACCTTATGCTCAGTGCACCACTGTTTGGATATGGCCCTGGCAGTTACCCATATGTATCTGCAAACAAACTAACTCTCTTAAATAATTCCGATCATCCACATAATTTGTTTTTGAAAATAGGAATTGAAAATGGGATCCTGACCTTGATAGCATTTATAACTTTTATTGGAATAATTCTGCTCCGCGCCCTAATTATATTTTTCCAGAAACTCGATCCTGCAAGAGAGGTTGTTTTTTTAAGTATAGTCGCATTTTTAGCACACCAGATGATAGATTATAATTTAAATTTTGCTTCCGTAGAATTTCTGTTTTATATATTGCTCGGTACTTTGATCATAGAACGCGTACGCAAATCAAAACGTCTGCATTTTAAAGAGCTTCGTTTTGCCAACCACTTTATGCTAGTTGTATTTGGAATCATATTAGTAGTCTTTTCATTGAATGATGGAATCTATAATTTCAGAGCAGCTCACAGTACAAATATTGAAGAATCATTCAACCTCCGGAGTAAAACTCTACTCAAAAGATCTTATTACGAAGACTATGCCTCATATCTAAAACTAAATGATCAACCGACAGTGGCAATGATACTTGCCGGACTTGATTCAAATCCATTTAACGACTCTTTGTATGCGCTGAGTGGTAATTATCAAAAAGCATATGATCTAAATCCTCATAATTTGAAACATCTGCTCGGGGTATATGAGACCGCCTCAGCCCAACATAAAGAAGCACTCAAAAAAGATGTCAGAAAAATCCTAAATGAATATTTTATTTTGCTTAAAACAAACACCTCTTTTACTCTGCTTACAGAAAACCCAATAGTCGCTCTATCACTCGCAAGATTAATCTATGACCGGGAGCTTGTACAAGAATTTGAATTAACGATAGAAAGCGAAAAAGCAAAATTTGAAAAATTGTATAATGTCTCTCTTTGATGAAGCAAAAAATCCTCATCGCAACGACCAATACAGGTAAATTTAATGAGATCATGGAAGTACTGGATGAAGCTTCTATATATTTTGAATTCCTATCACTAAAAGATGTAGACATCAAAGATCAGCCAAAAGAAGATGGCGATAGCTACCTTGCAAACGCCCGTATAAAAGCAGAATTTTATAATGCACTCTCAGGTCTCCCAACTATAGCTGAAGATTCCGGGATCGAAGTCGAAGCTCTAAAAGGAAAACTCGGCATGCATACAAGACGGTGGGGAGCCGGCGAAAATGCAAGTGATGAAACCTGGGTAGAATATTTCTTAAAAACCATGGCAGAACATGAAGATAAGAGAGCTTCATTTAAATGTACTGCGTTTTATATAGATAAAAGTGGTATATCTCATCATTTTCAAGGTGAATGCCGGGGGGTGATAACAGGCACTGTGGAAGCTCCTATACTTGCCGGCATACCACTGAGCTCCTGCTTCAAAGCACACACTTGCGACAAAGTGTATGCCGCACTCCAAAATGAAGAAAAAAACAAACTGAGCCACAGAGGAAAAGCTATGAAAAAATTGTTAGAACATTTACAATCCAATACGATATCAATTTAAAATATCTAAATAAAATTCCAAATGAAGTTAACAAAATACACAAAGTGGCTCGTACTCTTAAGTTTCCTCGGAGCCGTCGTTTCTCTCTATCTGACTTATCTACACTTTGAGCCACAGGCTAGCACTATCTGCAATCTCGGAGAGGCCTTTGACTGTGACAAAGTAAATAAAAGCGTATACTCTGAACTATTTGGAATACCGGTAGCGATCCTTGGATCCGGTTATTATATCGGAATGCTGATATTCTCGGCTGCATTCTCTTGGAAAAATAAATTATTTGCAAAACTCGATGTCAAAGATTTGTTCAGAGGTATTTTACTTATAACATCAATCGGAATAGCGTTTACACTGTATCTAACATACCAAGAGGCATTTGTAATAAATGCCTACTGTATCTTCTGTGTGACCCAACAAATTATCATTCTGATCATGGGAGGCATACTGCTACGCATCTACAAGAAAGCATAATTAATTTCCGGAAAATATAACAAGCATAGGCGCGATAAATGCGGCCACCATGGCAAGCACGGTTATCATAATAACTGCCTTGAATACTGTTGATTTTCTACTCATATTTTTTGAAATTATATTTTTATTATTCTAATACTTGTACGTTAACCGTATCCATAAATCGATCTATCACACCATCGTGATCACGGACGGTAAGCTCAACTTCATAAGCACCCGGATTCTCAAACGTACGCGTCAATCTGTGAGGTGGCGTTGAAGGCGTATTGATACCATTAATCTTCCATGAGTATTGAGTTACTGTTCCGGTAGAGCATCCACTGTCAAATATGACTTCGATAGGTGCGGCTCCGGTTGATTTATTAATAGTAAAGCATGCTCGCACAGAAACCGGACGTACATTTATTGTCAAATCTGCAGACTGTTCTTGTCCATCATCAGTCTTCACAGTAACACTCGGCTTGAACTCCCCTACCCTGGTGTATTCATAAGCTATTTGAGAATCGTCAAATCTTGGATTTGAACCATCTCCAAAATTCCATTTGTAACTTATGATACGTCCTTCCGGGTAAGAAGATCCGGAGGCATCAAACAAAACAACATGAGGCACTTCGCCTTCGAGTGAGCTTGCCGAGATACGTGCTTTTAGACCTTGCTTCTCAACGTTGATACGGAGTGTCCGGGACGTTTGATTATTCGCGGCGTCAGTTACGTATAAAGTTGCTTTGTACTCCCCCGGGCTGTTGTATGTGAATGCAGCGACGTCTCCGGACGCATCTACCACGCCATCACTATCAAAGTCCCATTCGTATTCAATAATATCATTATCTTCATCTGTACTAGCTAAAGCATTAAGATTTACTGAGAATGGAGCAGTACCTTCTATATATGTTTTATTCTTATCAGCAAAATCCGGATTTGGTGTGATAACTGCGCGTGGAGCAGAATCAGGTTTTTTGATCTCTATTTCTATAGAACTCACCGCCTTTTTCTTCTCCAAATCTTCTGTTTCAAGAACAACTATGTATTTACCTAGTTTCTTAAATGTATGAGATGCTGTACGAGTACTTGCGGCGCTGCCATCTCCAAAATCCCATTTATAATTTGTAACTGCACCGGAAGGAGAAGTCGATCCGGAGGCATCAAAAGTATATTCCTTATTGATATAGTAGTTACCTTTATCATTATCAACATCTATTATGGCTTTAGATTCGATGAGCTCAGTTGCAGTTATCAACTTCCCTGTCATCGCATAATCATTCGAATTATCCACAACTTTGAGTTGAACATTGTATTCTCCAATTTGTGTAAATGTATAGTTGACGACCGAACCTGCTCCATCATCAAAATTTCCATCACCATCAAAGTCCCATAGGTATTCTATGATCGAACCATCGGGGTCAGCACTTTCACTAGCATCAAATTCAACTTCAAATGGGACAGAGCCCTCCTCGCTACTCATAGTAAATGCCGCCGCAACTTTCTCATTATCAAACACAACTGTTTTATGAAAATCCTGAGTCCCCTCCTCTCCGGTTTTTAGATCTTTGAATCGTACTCTTAAATTTACATCATATGATCCATCTACAGCCCCTTTGCGCAAATATTGATGTGAAACTTTTTGACCCGTTAGTTTTTCACCATCACCGAATGTCCATACATAAGAAATAATTTCCTTCTGCGCCGGATTGATAGATCTTAATATAGATGATGCATCAAACTTTATTACGATCGGTGCAGTCAAACCTGTTACAATACTCGGCTCTGTCTGTATAAATTCAACCGGTACACTGTAATCTCCTCTTTTACCATCCAACCATATATACGTGAACATCCAAATAACTATAAATACTATCAAGAACATAGATCCAACCATCGCCATCGCCATACCTTTTCTTTTTGCGACAACATTATCTTTTGGCGCAGCCCCAATCTTGAACATACCGACCAAACCAACGAAGAAAGATGCAATAACAAGTAATCCAAAGAATACCGATACAAGATTAATCAAAAAAGGTATCCATTGTTCAACTTCCAATCCAAACAATCTAATAAACGGATTGTTTGCAGGATCTGTAACCGAATAAATCAAGAAGAATGCCATTACAAAAAGTAAAACCAGACCAATCAAGAAAATACTCACGAGCATAAACATTTTTTTGTTCTGCTTATTTTTTTTCTTTTTATCTATCAGCACCTGTTTCTCGGGAGTCATAACTTGAGGCGCGACCGGCCCAACATTTGCCACAGGCAAATGCGGATCAGCAATCTCCTTTTTTTCCGACTTCATATTACTACCGGTCTGCACTATTACCGGAATCAATTCATCTTGTACTACCGGCACGAGCGGCTGCACAACTTTTGGAGAAATATTCTCAGTCCTCGCAATCGGCTGCTTACGAAATGATGAATTATCAATCTTTGGGACAGGAGCTTCCGCTGGCTGATTTGTCTCATTGGTCCCGTCACCCGGATTTATATTGTTATCTTGAAAAGTCATAATTTGTAATTAATTTTTTATTTTAATTCTTTGGTGCAGCCGGAAGTGGATCAAATACTATCTTCTTTGAGACCTTTGACGTTTTGCCGTTCTCATCATAAACCGTAAGTCTCATTGTAAATGGTTGCCTCCAAGATCTATCGTAAACAAAAAGTCCCTGCCTTCTATCCTCGTAATCATAATTAGCATCAAAGCCTATGTTTTGCTCTATAACATAACGTACTATCGGACCTGTTGATTGCTTTACATCAGCACGCACTTCAGCTGTCTGACCTTGCAAGTGAACAATACCCAAACCATCCGGAGCAGGAGTTAAATTCAAAACCGCCTTCAATGGTTCTGACTCCGCCGCTACTGTTATTTGTACAGAATCTTCATTGCCTTGCGCATCTTTTATAGTCAACTTCACCCTATAATTCCCTGATTTATCATAAGTATGAACAGGATTATCTTCTGTCGAATCAATATCATTATCATCTATGCCGTCACCATCACTATCGGTATCTAAATCAAAATCCCATGCACGTTCATCTAAAGTCGTTCCAGGGTCGACCTCAGAATTATCAGTAAAAGATACTTCTAAATTATCAGCCTCGTATGCAATTTTTGCAATCGGTGCGTCAACACTTGATGTAACTGTTACCGGTGTAGGCCTCGTCACACTCACAGCTCCGTTTATATCAATCGCCTTTATACGTACTTGATATGTACCAACCTTCTCATATGTATATGAGAAAGAATGCGTT
Organism: Candidatus Peregrinibacteria bacterium; assembly: GCA_030700255.1. Classification (NCBI taxonomy): domain Bacteria; phylum Candidatus Peregrinibacteriota; species Candidatus Peregrinibacteria bacterium. The sequence continues at coordinate 13,313 of JAUYJN010000001.1, forward strand.
TCAACAACATCATCATCTGTGAATCCATCTCCAAGCACATCGTACTGAACACCAACCACTTCACTGTCATCGGTAGATTCATCATAGAATGTAACCGGATCACCAACTTGGACTGAATTATCAGCTACTGAGAACTTAGCTCTCGGTGGCTCATTTTGTCCGGTAATTGCAACAACATAAGTATAAGGTCCATCTACGCATGAATCGGTTATATTATCGCCATCATCTTTTACTTTTATACATATCCCCACCCTATGTTCTTCCCCTGTTGTACCAAGCCCATGAAATATAAATTCTTTCAAAGGCCCCTCGCTAGTAGATGCGTCCAATACATTGGATGTATTATCAGCATCGAACATAGACCATGTGTATTGAACTATTCTTCCGTCCAAATCCTCGGCATCGGCACTAACAGAAATTTTTACAGGAGTCTCTAGTGAACCGGAAGTGATACTTGAACTCAAACTATGTATTATAGGTTCAGTATCGGTGGCCTCCAAGGTAAGTTCTATTTTACCAAATTCACCAGTCGCTTCATCTGTAGCTGTAAATGTAACTTCATATGTACCAATATCTTCATAAACATGACTTGTCAGTTTATTTGATCCAACTTTTCCATCTCCGTAATTTACAAGATATAAAAGTCTCCTACCTGTACCATCTCTATTCAAAGAATCACTTCCATCGAATGTGATACTTGTTTTACGTGGGATCTCTACAGTGTCACCACTAGCAGTATCTACAGGGACACCATCTATATTGATATCCAAAACAGGTAAAGGAGACTCTGAATCTCCAACAAACACTCTCCTTGTTATCGAATTACCATCATTATCAGAATCAAATACCGTTGCATTTATTTTGTACGCACCTGCCTCACTATATGAATGAGTAAAATTGGCAGTATCAAGTACAGTTGAATTATCAGTAGGACTACCATCGCCATAATCAATCTCAAATTCCACAGCATTTTCTGAATCAAGTTTGAATTCTACATCAGCAAGTCCGGTTTTTTCATCTAATTGGTAAGCTGCCCCACCCATGATATCCAAAGCTATATCCAGTACTGACTCGACCTGCACCTGTTTTTCTACAGTATCTTCCTTGCGTAAATTATCATCCAAATACTGATCATTTACACTTAGTGTAATGGTTTGTTTACCTTTTTTATTGAACTTAATCACAGGATCTTCAGAAGTAGCATCAGTACCTTCGGTGAATTCACCATTTATCACGGTCCAATCGTATGCAAGTACATCATTTTCATCCGGGTCAGTGCTACAATTTCTGATACGAGCAGTGCCAGGCTGTGCATCATCTTCAAATGAATATGTAAAACAAGCAGTTGGCGTTTGAGATTCTACGAGGAAAGTCCTCTCATTTATATCACCCTCACCAAGAGCATCTGTAATCTGTAAAGAAACTATATATTGACCAGGTGCATCCGGGACAAATGACCATGTGCTAGTTGCTGATGTGTTTTCACCAACCGTAGCTCCATCCCTAGTAATCCTCCAGGTATAATCCGTAATTGCCCCGTTGTCAGATTTTGAATAACCTCCATCAAATGAAACAGTCTGTCCGGTTTGGAACACGCCATTTGGATTATTTTGAATTACAAAATTACTAGAAGGCGACCCTACCTCCAGAGAGATTACCGATCTTTCACTCAAATTATTTTCAATCACTTCCAGAATAACCTTATAACTACCTTCTTTATCAAAAGAATAATTTTTCGATGCATTTGATCCTGCAAATTGCTCCGCACCAAAACTCCATACGAACTCTGTTATATCACGACCTGAACTTCCTTTGGATCCACCCGCATTAAATGTAAGACCTGCTTTCGCCTCCTCCAAAGTAAACTTTACTCGGCCGTTTCTAACGGCCGGCGTTACTGTATTATCCATTGCAAGCACATTGACGCCATCTGTCGAAGATACATTAACCTTTACCTGTGCAAGCGGACGCCGAACCTCTATACGTGTAATCGCAAGCCCTGAAGCATATATCTCAGGCTGTGCACTATTTATTGTTAATGTAACAACATAAGTTCCGGGATTATTGTAAATACAAGAAACGGTCGCTTTGTTCTCTTCATTGCATGTGCTTGAAGCTTGATCAGGATTACCATCTCCATTTAGATCCCAATGATGATTTTCGTCAAATATAGATTGCCCACTTGGGTCGATCGAACCAATACTATCGAACAGAGCTATACAAGGTGCAGTACATGTACGCACTGATGAATTCAATTTCACTTTTACAAATTCTAAATTCTTCACAGCTTCCGCCGCTTGATTTATTTCTTTTATAAGGTCTGTCAAAAGCGCTCTATCTGCCTTTTGAGTGCGTAACAACACAAGCTTATCCTTCACATCTGTCATCTCATCTTTTACACCTCGCTTACCTGTAATCGTAGTTCCACTCATATCGGTAAATAAATTTTCAAGCCCTTCTGCATATAATATGTATTTATCTATATTCTCTTCATAATCACCTTCGGCAGAAGTTTTTAATTCTGCAGAATAATAGTCCATGAATTCATAGGCATTTTCAAAAGTTGTCATTGGATTAACCGGCGGCGTCAGATTCACTTGCATAACCAACATATTTGTATAAAGTGCTTTCGCTATCTGCACAGCAGCCTTTGTTATCGGTCTTTGACGACTCAAGTAATCCATCATAGTATTGATATTACTCATCGTACGTGGGAAATCCTGAGCGGTTCTTTGCAATGTAGAAAGCACCCTCACCCCTTCATCGAGGCCGCCTTGTAATGCGTACTCAATAGTAGGTAAATAATCTGCGGCGCTAGTTGTATTCAAATATGAAGTACTGACAGCTATAGCTCCCTCACCAATCTCACGCAACCTGTCATGTGCGCTCTCATATGTAGTTGTCACACTCGCACCGACTTCTTCAGCGAGCTCTATCTCCTTGTTCACAGCTACCGAACCTCCACCGGAAACCCGACAGAAACTAGCTTGGTCGTCACCTCCTACCGGTGCAAAACAAATAACAGTTCTCACAATCGCATAAGATGCAAGTACCAAAATAATACCTATAACGGCAAACACGACACTATTTTTACCTTTCTCAGTCTTACTATCATCGCCACCTGCCGTAAGGTAAATAAATCCACCATATATAATAGCGACGACCGCTATAAGCCCGAGGAACCCTAATGCGAAATTAATAACATTTAATACAAATTCACGAATACCTTTGTTTTCTGTAAGCCCCGGAGAATACCCTGTAGTCTCCGGTGCCTCAAAATCACCTCCAAATTTTGTAAACGTAGTCTCTTCAACAGGCAAGACAAAAGTCTGACCTTCGCCACCTCCATCTTCACATCCAAAAAAGCCTTCTGTGTCAGCATCTAAACTATGACATAAAAATCCGCTGAGATCTCCACTTTGTAACGCATCCCATGCCTGAGTATCCTGTCCCAAAGCATAATCCGAATTACCCGGGTCCTCATAACCCGGGCAATAATTCCGGGTTAAATCACAATACCCGGCCTTTTCTTCATCTTCTAAGTTATCTGCTTTACTATCGTTAGGCTGTGGGTTATTTACCGTTTCAACCCCTAGATATCTATATTCAGTATTTGGAGGGGTTCCGTACGGCTCCCAAGAATCGCTTCTATTTATCCCAACCCCACGAGCATTACAAATAATCTCAACAGTTTTACACGCCGTAGTCCCGACTATATTGACTTTACACTGACTAGAAGACAAACCGGAAAGTCTAGTACATTGTCTATGTACATCATAACCGTTAACCCTCTCTATATTATCTGCACTACTATAACCTGTGCCTTGGTACTCCCAAAATCTCCAATAACTTTTATCTGTAATCAAATTTAAGTCATAGGGCACATCCGAATTACCGGCAAAAACAGTCCCGGCTAAAGTTGCAAGGAATACTGCTGAAATTGCGAACAGAGTCAGTTTCTTTAATAGATTTTTCATTTTTGTATGTGTGTGTTTTTCGTTCATTTTTTATTTCATTTTTCGGTTGCGCTTCGCGCCCTTTATTTGTGGCGTGCTTCATGGCACGCCTTGCGAGTCGCTCCGCTTCCCGCTGATTATATATTTTTTATCTTATAAATGCAAAGCGTTACTTAGCCCTTAAAAGCTATCATTGTAGCCGTTAGGCCATATGAACCGGCAACTATCAAAATACCGATTACTGCGGCTATCAATGCTTTTTTTCCTTTTTCATCGCTACCTTCACTGACAAATGCTATCACGTATTGCACTCCGGCATACACGATAAGTGCAACCGATAAAAACGAGACAAATCCTGTAATAAAGTTTGTAAGAGTTATTATAATATCGATACCACCTTTTATATTGATAGTAGAACCTTTTTCCGCAAAGATTATTTCCTTTATAACGACTTCAGAGAGTCCTATTATAACGAGACCAACGACCGCCCACATTATAGCTTTCTTCTGTTCATCTATCTCCTCACCTGCGCTCATAACCATACGGAAACCATTTACTATGATCACCAGTACCGCTATGGCCCCTACAAAAGCTTCGATGAATGTATATATACGCTTAAGCTCAAGTGACCCCTGGCTTGCAAAGAACTGTGCTGATTCTGAAGTTGCCAGAACTTCACCTTCTGCGCCATACAACACATTTGCCACAAAATAATCGGCCACCATAATAAGAACAAAGCCTATAAGTAGATAAGTGAAATGCGTTTTTGCTTGGGTGATAGCCTCCTCTGATTTACTAGAGACGGTAAGTCTTATACCAAGAATCGTCATTATAAGGACCGCTGCCGATCCAAGCATATATTTCGACACATCAACTATCTGAAAAATTATTGTCTGAATTGTTGAAATCCCTTCGATATCAAGAGCCCTTCTATGAGCCTCCGCATCCTCCACCGGATTATAAAGACCTGCATCCTTACCTATGTCCTCTACAAATTTTGAAACATCTGCATCTTGCGCAAAAACCGTATGAATATCTACAAAATAGCTCGCAATCAGAGCTGTAGCCAGTATTACGACATACGCCCTATTCTTTGAGATAAATTCAACTAATTTTTGAAATATTTTCTTCATAATTATGGTCTACTTATTTGTCCTGAAATAAATGTTGAAACTATAGCGAATGCACCGTAAATGACGATGATCCCAATTATTGCATTCGTAATTAGCTTTTTAGCTTTCTCAGCCTGAGATTCGTCAGCCCCCGAAATTATGTACATAATCCCACCCGCTACCAATACGATTACCATAATCGGCCCAACGAATGTCACGACTATATTTGTAATAGCAACCAGCTCTTTGATCCCTTGAGCATAATCAATCTGAGGCTTAATGCCCGTACGATCCGCATTTAAATCAATAACATAGAACACTTTGTCTATAAACGTGCTTGAAAATATGACCAGCATCAATCCAAGAGTAGAAGCTGCAAGTTTCTTTTTTGTATCTGTTACGGTAGTTTCATCCCCACCATTCATAACGAGGCGGAGAGCGCTAATAACTACATACAGTGTCGCAAGACTTCCAAGGAAATATTTTATAAATGTTATTATCAGATTCACTTCGACACGGAAACCAACTACTCTTTCTTTTGCAGTTTCAGGATTCAAGAAGCCACCATTTTGTACGCTAAGAAGTTCTGTTATGGCTCCGGCAACACCTATCACGGCCATTCCAATTATCGCATAAGTGAGTGTACTTTTCTGTTTCGTCATCTCACCTTCGTCATCTCCCTTGTAAACCATCATCGATGCAGCGTAGACAATAATCGCCACTACCACAGCACCCATAATGTATCTAACATTCTTAAGAATACTAAATACCGCATCCTCAAGCCGACCTATTCCATCTTTGGATGGGTCACTTGTAGGGTCGGGAATATCACCAAAATACCCATTATCCAAAACAGGAAGGTATCCTGCATAAACCACAAAATACTTCTTTAACAACAACAAACATACAAGCAAACCTACGAACATGACGTACTCAAAACTTGTCGTACGCATAGATCGCCCCAACGTGTTTCTTAGTTTTAGTGTCGCATCTTTAAACATTTTGTTTATATGTACATAAATAATTCTATTTATTTTAGCAGAAAAAGAGACTTTTTTGAAGACTGCAGAGTAAGTAAATCAGAGTCTTAGCTTGACCCGCCGTTGACAATATACTGTAACGCTACTATTTTGAGGTGTTCATTTGGTAATTGGTAGGGGCCCTATGAAGAAGTCTGGTTTTTACCTATATCCCGAAATTTTATACACTTCGTAATTCTTTTTTTTGATGTCTTCTTTCAAAATTTGCAAATACTTCCTAAGTTGACTCCTGAACTTCGGATTCTTAATGCTTATATTTTGACCAATCTCGTCATTTTTGCTCCTGAAAAATAAGAAAAATCCATCGTCCGTTTTCGTTTGAATAAGAAAAACCAGTCTTCCAACCCCGCTTATGGTAGTTGTATAAATTTTGACCAATTGCGAATCCCTTGGCAAATCCTTACCTTTGATAATTGTAAAAATCCCTTTTGCGTATGCTTTTACAATTTTTTCTTTGTGCTTCTCAACATTCTCTTTTTTTAAGAGGGTTTTGCTAAAAACAACCTTCATAATTTATTATTTATTCCACTCAGCAACAACATCGTCCATTAATTCTTGAGTATCATCATCAACCTCCATAATTTCTATATATGGCTCCCTCTTCATCTGTGAGCCAATATGTATTTTACCATTTGAGTAATCAAGCAGTAGTATGCGGACTACCGAACTAAAAGATAGCATGTCCTCTTTAGCCTTTTTCGCAGCTTTATCGCGAATGTTTTTTTCAACTGAGATTGATGTAGTCGTCATACGACAAGGATTAGTAATTTTTACATTAAAATTATATAGAATTTAATAGTTCTTTGCAAGCGAGAAAGTAAATAGCTAAACCGGCAAGGTCTTAATTTTCACTTGCATTTAAGCGAATACAATCGTAAAATCGTAGATGAAGAAAGCCCGAGGAGGGTTTTTAAAAATGGGGCAATCACCTCAAATACTTAATCTCATCAACAATGAAAGAAAACGTTATCGTAAACTACTTCAAAGAGTGTTTCGAAATCCTACACCAAGTGACATGGCCGACTAAAAACCAAGCAATTAGATACACTATTATAACTTTTGCTTTTTGTGGAGTATTTGCTTTATTTCTAGCCATTTCAGACTTCGTTTTTCACTTTATATACAGCTATTTGGTGCTTAGCTAATAGAGCTGCGAATTTCAATTAAGATTCGACTCACGGATACTCTAAGAAATATCATTAAAACTTAATTAAACGACTGATGGCAAAGCAAGCCCAAAATACCGGTAGGAACTGGTATGTACTACATACTTATTCCGGTTATGAACACGCAGTTAGAGAAGCTCTTTTACAACGTACGGAATCTATGAGTATGCAAGATTTTATTTTTGACGTTGTCGTTCCCGAAGAGACTGTAATAGTGATGAAAAAAGGTAAACCAAAAGAAGAGAAAAAAAGACTTTTCCCCGGATATGTTTTAGTTGATATGATGGTAAATGATGAATCATGGTATGTCGTACGTAATACACCAAATGTAACCGGATTCGTGGGCTCCGGGACTATCCCGGTACCTGTGTCCGCTGAAGAGTGGAAAGTTGTCAAAAAACATATGGGTGAATCTGAGCCAAGGTTCAAAATCACTTTCGATGTCAATGATGAAGTACTTATACTGGACGGTCCATTTGCAAATTACGAAGGTATGATTTCAAAAGTTGATGAAGATAAAGGTAAAGTCACTGTACTTATCAACATCTTCGACCGTGAAACACCAGTCGAGCTCGACTTCACACAAGTTAAGACTAAATAATGCACAAGTTCACATTATTCACAGTTCTTTTGTCAATTATAACCGTATCAATAGTTATAGACATAGTTGTGAACGGTTATTCACTCTCAAATGACTATGTACCAACAGATGATGGTATTGTAACTGAAACGGCAATTGATGAGAAAACACCTATTGTAGAAGAGGACGTTATCAATCCCATGCCGGAAGGCGGAGAAGAAAATGATGGCAATGCAGATGAAACAATATCTTTATTCAGTTTCGCAGACAAAGATGCGATTACAGCAGATATACTAACCAAAATCGGAATTGAAAATGGAAAAGTTAAGCAGATTTTGATAGATAAACCATTTCTTCAGGCGATCTCACTACCGGAAAATGTCAAAAACCGCTTAGAAATCGTAAATTTGTTTGACTTTGAGGAATATTTAGGGACAATATACGCACTTCATTTTGGAAGCCTAAAAGATGCTGAACAATTCTACAGCGATTTGAAAGCGGAGGCTCTGGAAATAGATGGAGCTGACGTCCGTGAAACAAATACATTTGGAGACTTATCCTTTTATCTCAACCAAGAAGGCAAAACGAAGACTGCATTCTCAACCGCACGAATAGGCTCAGATATATATGGATTCGAATATCCTCACAAAAGTCATCAAATTTTCAAAGACTTATCATCTGCATTGGCTGAATAGACCGGACACCGTCGATAACAGAGCTACTAATTTCAATTGAGATATAGCTCATACACACTCTAATAAATATTATTAAAACTTAATTACACGACTAATGGCAAAAGAAGTATCAAAGATCGTAAAAATCCAGATTCCGGCAGGAAAGGCTAATCCAGCCCCTCCGGTTGGTACAGCACTAGGACCTCATGGTATAGATATTCAACAGTTTTGTTCTCAATTCAACGATGCAACTCGTGAGAAAGGAGATACAGTAATTCCTGCTGAAGTGACTATATATGCTGATCGTTCTTTCACGTTCAAATTAAAAACTCCACCGGCAGCAGTATTGGTAAAAAAAGCTCTAAATCTAAAATCAGGTTCAGGAGTACCTCAAAAAGACAAAGTTGGTCACATAACTCGTGCACAACTGGAAGCTATTGCAGAAGAAAAAATGCCTGACATCAATGCAAACGACCTTGATGCGGCTGTAGAAATCATAAAAGGAACATGTCGCTCTATGGGCGTTACATGGGATAAGTAACATAAATTATATCGTGGGAGCTTCTCACTTAAGGCGAAGCATTTGAACCACTAACCCAATTTAAAATGGCACACGGAAAAAAATACAAGAAGTCTTTAGAACTTCTTAACGTAGAGAAAATGTATACTCTAGCTGAAGCGGTTGACCTAGCAAAAAAGACTTCAACTACTAAGTTTGACTCATCTGTAGAAGTACATATGAATCTTGGGATTGACCCGGCTCAAGCTGATCAACAGCTTCGTAAAACAGTATCTCTCCCACATGGAACAGGTAAAACTTTACGTGTTATCGCTTTTTGTGGAGATGAGAGAGTCAAAGAGGCAAAAGCTGCCGGAGCCATAGAGGCCGGTAACGAAGATCTTGTTAAAAAAATCGAAGGTGGATGGATGGAATTTGACAAAGTAGTCGCTACTCCGGACGTTATGAAAAGTCTTGGTAAAATCGCAAAGACTCTTGGACAAAAAGGACTTATGCCAAATCCTAAATCAGGAACTGTTACAACTGACATCGAAGGTGTTGTAAAAGACCTACAAGGAGGTATGGTTGAGTTTAGAAATGATAAACAAGGCAATCTTCACAACATAGTTGGAAAAGTTTCTTTCTCAGAAGCACAACTACTTGAGAATGTAGGCACTTACCTAAAGGCCATCAACGACGCAAGGCCGACAGGTATCAAAGGTACTTTTGTGAAATCAATCACACTCACTACCAGTATGGGGCCTGGTATCAAAGTCGAAGTAAACGAGACTTTAAGAGGTCTATAATATATAATCTTTATTAGAAGCTTTCTAGCACCTAAAGAAGCTTCTTTTATCTACCCGGTTGTTTTTTAGCGAAGATTTCTGTAATCCAGATTCTACCGTCTTTTTTGTCTTCGTATGCAGCGATTGCATAATAAGTGAATGCAAATGATTCACCGAGAATGTTTGCCCTATGATTAAGTTCACCGTGCGGCTCCATCATCATATTTGTGTGAATTCTTTCTACCATTTTCGATATATTACTACTCCCGGATGTTTTGAAGACTGAAATATTTTCACCTATAGCTTGATAATCCCTACCAAGAAATTGTTTGTAATTTCGTAAATCCCCATGTGTCAGTGAGTTATCCTTTTTCATCGATTGCGAATGAGTTACTGCGAGTGTGTATAATTGCTCATCAAACTTGAGCTGTTGTTTACCATACTCTTGACGTGATTCATTGATTAGCTGTGCAAGTTTTGATTCCGTAAATTGCTTAATATCAGTGATTTGCACATCTTCCGGCATAGGAGATCTCACTGCACGCTTAAGATTGTAGAACCAAATAGAAGCATCCCTGCGTGTAAGAAGTGCACCCGGGTCAAATCTACGCTTATCCGGAAAGATATTATTTTTACGACCAGCATTTACAAATCTTGCAAACCAAGTACCGGAACTGACATCTTCAAAATAAGCATCATTTAAATTTGTAAATCCACCGGGGAAATTATAAGCACTCATCAATATCTTAGCTGCTGACGCCTTTGAAATATTTTTCACCGGCATAAATTTCAAATTATTATCAAGCCAACCTTTCGCCTGCGCATAGCAAATTTTTTTCTTTCTCATAGTTTGAATCGCCTTGGACTTCCTCCTATCCATAAGTCTCAAATCCGCAAAACAATCCGTGCGTGTATTTGAAGGGACAGAAATCTCAAGCACATCCACCAAAATATCTATAAATTTTTCCCTCGTCAGTTTACGATCCTGTAAAATCGCGTTCCCCCTAAACAAAGTAAAATATCCTTCCCTCACCATGTATTCCATAGCAAAACGATATTCATCATCATAATTAAGATCTGATATATTCAAAATCCCCTCTTTTTTTACAAATGAACCAACTGATGGAACAACATCAAAATCCTCTTTTACAGCTGGAGTGGCACATGTTCTATATACACCTGATTCAAGCACTCTCGCACAATTGTAATATTGAATCTCATTGTTTTCATCCAAATAAAATTCATTTGAAATAAGTGCAAACGCCTGTGCTACACCAAACAAAGCCGATAATACCAAGCCAATTGTGACAAGTCCGCTCGCACGCTCAAACAAAGATGTGGAGATGTTTTTTCTCATGGCTTATTTGTATCATGGAAACGGTCATACGTTCAATCTAAACTTCTTAAAGCAAATTCATTCTATTGCAAGCGTTCAGCAAGCCAAGTTGGTAGATCTGAGGTTTTAATACGTTCTTGAGTCATCTTATCGCGCTCGCGAACTGTAACAGTGTCTTTGAGGTTTACGTCGACTTCGTCACCGGTGCCCACAGAATCAAAATCAACTGTAACACAAAATGGTGTACCGATTTCATCCTGACGGCGGTAGCGTTTACCTATACTTCCCGCATCATCATATTCCATATTCCAACCATTTTTCTTGAGTCCGTTGTATAAATTTCGAGAATATTCTTCTAGTTTTTTATGTAATGGAAAAAGTGCGACTTTTACCGGAGCAAGTCTTGGATGAAATCTCATAACCGTGCGGATTTCTTTTGAGTCCCCCTCACCTACCTCTTCTTCATCATATGCCTCACAAAGGAACATCAAAACAGTACGGTCACACCCCCATGAAGGCTCTATAACATATGGTACATATTCTTCATTTGTATGAGGATCCCTGTATGTAAGTTTTTGACCGGAGTGTTCGCTGTGAGCTTTTAAGTCAAAATCCGTGCGAATTGCGATACCTTGCAGCTCTCCAAACCCGGGAGTATTTCCAAATGGGAATTCGTACTCAACGTCACAAGTTCCACTCGAATAATGTGAAAGTTCTTCTTTTGCGTGATCTCGAAATCGAAGATGGGATTCATCTACACCAAGGTCAAGATACCATTTACGTGAAGCGGCTTTCCAAGCTTCAAATGCGCCCTGCTCTTCTCCTGGTTTTACAAAATATTCAATCTCCATCTGTTCAAACTCGCGTGTACGAAATGTAAAATTCCCCGGAGTGATCTCGTTACGGAACGCTTTACCTATCTGCCCGATTCCAAAAGGAACACGAACTCTAGTCGAATCAATTACATTTTTAAAATTAACAAAAATCCCCTGTGCCGTTTCAGGACGAAGATAAATATCATTTTCCTCACCTTCTATAACTCCCTGCTGAGTCTTGAACATCAAGTTGAATTGTCGAGCTTCAGTCCAATCCATAGCCCCACATTTCGGACATTTCACATTAAATTCTTTCAATTTTGCAGCAATATCTTTGAGTGCAATTTTCGCAGCCTCCGCTTCAGTCATGTGATTTTCAAGTAATTTGTCCCCTCTCTCACGCTCTTTACATTTTTTACAATCAATAAGAGGGTCTGAGAAGCCTCCTACGTGACCGGATGCAACCCACGTCTTTGGATTCATCAAGATCGCCGCATCAAGCCCTACCATGTCATCTCTATCACGTATAAAAGTATTCCACCATTCTTTTTTTACATTATTCTTAAGTTCTACTCCATAAGGACCGTAATCCCATGTATTTGCAAGTCCACCATAAATCTCAGAGCCGGGATATATAAAACCCTTTCTCTTACAAAGTGCGACTATTTTTTCCATTGAGAAACGTGAATTTTTTGACATATTTATCGTTTGAAATTATTTATGTGAAATTTGCGCATTACATACGAAAACCAGTGTACTGCACACTGACAGAAGTTAAAAGATTATTTTTATTCACTTCAAAAATGCTTACAGAAATTATCACTTAAACAAAACCAGATCCTATAGAAATGACGCTACCTGGATGTGAGTGAAAGATACCAATTAGCATACAGCTGGGTGAGTGAAATGCCACCATGTAACATTTCTGAAAATCGTCCAGTCGAAATATCATTTTACGGCTTCCGCTTGCGCGTTTTTAACATTTTTATGTTGACTCAAAATGGTGAGTAAATGGTAGTATTTTCATAGAAAAATAACCGACTTTCTCATTCAAAAGCAATTTCATAATTACACACTCATGAACCAAGCCCAAACAATTTTTCAAAAACAAAATGAAACACAAACATCCAAAGAGCAAATTAACGATCTCCATCTCGAATTTCAAGCTTGTGGCAAAAATGCGAAAGAATGGATTCAAAAATGTAAAATGCTACTT
>JAUYJN010000002.1 GCA_030700255.1 Candidatus Peregrinibacteria bacterium
GTACATATCTTTTATATTTAAGGATTATTAGAAGAAAATATTAACAAAAATCCGTCAAAATTGCCAGACAAAAATAGGCAAAAAACATGAGTAATAAGCCAAAAATCACCATTTCGAGTTGCGCGAGAATGGAAATGTTGCGTGGTACGCACGTGCTCACCTGCTGAGGGGATTGATGGGGCAGAACTTTTGGTGAATCATTATGGCGCACTCACCGATGCGGTTCGGGAAAGTAGGCGAAGTAGAGGTCGAGGTGGCGGGGAAATGGTTGGAAAAGGTGACGCGGGGGAGAGGTGAGTCAAAGGGGAAGGGTACGTTAAAAGGAAAAGGTGACGCGGGGGGGGATGAGCTTGTTCCGGAATCTTTGTGGTGTAGAATTGGAGTATGAAATTGAGAAGGCAAGCGCACACAGTATATAAAACGAAGGGACATTCCAGAAAATTGGGCTGAAGGTTCCACCGTTGAGTAAGAAATTTAGGAGGATATGCTGTCCATCACTCATCACTGAAATTTTTGCCCATAAAGTTTAAAGAACCATAAAGTTTCACATTAACGATTTGTAATAATGGTTAAAGTGATTTAAAAAAATATTGACAACCCAACCGTCAACCTATACCATAGGTTATGGTTTATATTTTTAAATTTATATCATATATGGAACACTCGTTACAAGAAAAATCTTTAAAACAATTAAAGAAAGGTGCCGGGATGCTGCAAAAAGTTATTAAAATGATAGAAAATGGCGATTATTGTATGGATATTTTGCAACAAAGCCTCGCCACTATAGGATTTATCAAATCTGCAAATCAAACATTATTGGAGAACCATCTTAATACCTGCTTCAAAAAAGGAATGGCGAGCAGTGATAATAAAAAGCAAGAACAATTAATCAAAGAGATACTTCGTATAGTTGATAAAACTTAATTTGAAAAAGTGAAAAAATACATACTTTTATTTACAATTATATTATCATTATTCGTATTTGTCGGGTGTAGTGCCGAAAATACAACTAAAACTACTGATATAATATCAGAATCCGGTAATATTGAAATTATGCCCTCTATATTTGATTTTGGTGAAATAGATAGAACTCAAGGGGAAGTCTCGACTACTGTGATTGTTGAAAATGTGGGGGAAGAAATACTTAATATGAATCGATTATCTACCAGCTGTGGCTGCACTACGGCTGAGATGGATATGTCAGACCTTGCGCCCGGTGAGAGTCGTGAAATGGTAGTTACTTTTGATCCGATGACGCACCCTGATTTGACAGGCCCAGTCATTCGCATCATTTATTTACAAACATCCGATTCGGTCAGACCTGAGATTGAAATAGAATTAACCGGAAACGTCATATGAAAAACCTTTTAAAAAAATCAGTATTAAGTTTGGTTATTTTCGCTGCAATATTTGGTAGTTTTTCAAATAGCGCCTTTGCGACAAAAGATATAGCGCTCGATACAGTAACTGTGTTTTTCAATGAAGCATGTCAGGATTGTGGAGAGCTTGTAAAAGAATTTTATCCTGGTTTTTTTGAAGAATATGGGTATACGTTAACAATGAAGGATTATATAAATGAGAGGAGTAATCGGGCGGAGCTCCATAAGTTTAATGAAGATTGGAATGTGCCTTTTGAGCTCCAAAGTCATATAGAAGCGTTCGTAAGTCGCAACCTACTTATAGGAGGGCATGTACCTGAAAGCATAATGAGATATCTTCTGGAAAATCCATCTAAATACGATAAGCTGCTTGTTTATCAAGACAAAATGCATGGAGAAGAAACTGAATATAAAGTCTGGGATTTCAAAGGCGAGATAAAGACATATCCTATAGATGAACCGATTACGACTTATTTGCAGTGGCGTAAGATGCATAGTCATGATGAAGAAGTCACTATAAATCAAGATAGAGGGTTTTTATCTTTATTCGCATTGATCTCAGGGGCGGCGTTCTTGGATGGACTCAACCCATGTGCATTTGCCGTGCTTTTATTTTTTATAGCATTTTTATTTTCAATCAAAAAGACTCGGGGGAGTATTTGGAAGATGGGGCTGACTTATGTTTTTGGAATTTATCTGGCTTATCTCTTAATAGGACTTGGGATCGCTCAAGCTATTGTGATAAGTGGAGCACCACACTTAATGGCATATGTCGGAGCCTATCTGGTGATTTCACTTGGAGTGATACAGCTCCTTGGAATTGTATTCCCTTCATTCCCTATCAAGCTCCGCATCCCTGTAAATACAAAAGCAACTGTTGAAAAATGGATATTCAAGGCAACCATACCAGCTGCATTTATCGGAGGATTTATCGTTGGACTATGTACTTTCCCATGCTCCGGTGGGATCTACGTTGCGATCATAAGCATGCTCTCTATTTCACAAACATATGGAGCCGGAATCGCATGGATGTTCTGGTACAACATTATATTTATTAGCCCGCTCCTTATCATGCTTGCCCTCGCCGGCAATCCGAAAACCACAGAGCGTCTCCAAAAATGGGAACGCAAAGAGGCCTCTAAAGAAAAAATTATAGTTGGCCTAACTATGATTGCCGTCGGAGCTATTATTCTTTTATTTTTTGTTTAATATGAATAATTTGGATTTATTACCATTAATTTCAATACCTGTACTTTATTTCATTGTGGCACTTTTGAAACCTTATATAAGGTTGCCATTTAATATTTGTGCAATATGTATCTCTGTTAACCTTACTTGGATAGCACTTCTCACAATGTGGTTCTATGGTTTTGAAGTTTCGATAGTGACGATTGGCATTCTTATGGGAATGAGCATCACCGGAATAATGTACAAATCTGAAGACCTATATAAGGAGAAAAAGATTCGTAATTTTTGGTTTGTGAGGCTTGTGATAATCATAGGTGGGTTTTATGGCATATACTTACTATTTGAACAGAATTGGGATTCGCTTATTTTCCTATTATTTGTTATGCTATTTTCAATACTCATACCAACTGTGTTTTTCCAGAAAATTACCCATGAAGAAGTTGTTAATAGCAATAAAGAAGTGAAAAAATCACTGCTCGAAAAATTGGATGATTGTTGTTAGAAATTTTAAAATTTAATTATTAGGTCATGAAAAAAACTTACTTTGTAACCGGCATGTCCTGCGCTTCATGCGCCGGCAAGATAGAAAAAGCTCTTTCTACAATAGATGGGATTACTTCTGCTGTTGTAAATTTCGCTGCAAACAAAGCGACCATCGAGTTTACTGATGCGGAAGTTTCATTTGAAATTTTGCAAAATGCCGTAAAAGAAGTTGGTAATTATGAACTCGAGCAAGAAGCGCAAATCGGTGGGCAAAAAATACAGAAAGTTGAATTTCAAGTTCTCGGAATGGGCTCGGATCATTGTGCCGGAGTTGTGAAAAAAGGACTACTTGATACAACAGGGGTTGTCAGTGCCATAACAAATTTTGCGAATCAAAAAGCTGAAGTGGAATTCGATAGTTCTGTTGTTAATCCGGTAGCACTTAAAAAGGTCATAGATGATCTCGGTTATGAAGGAATTATTAAAGACAAGGAGGCTCATGACACACATCAAGAAGCTATGAAGGAGCATTTGAGGAAACTAAAAAACAGGATGATATTTGCAATTGTATTTGCGATACCGCCTTTGGGGATGGCTATGGCACATTTTATTCCCAGTCTAAATGAGGCAATAGATAAAATCATACCTATGAGAGTTAACTTGATAATGCAGTTCTTATTTGCAACTCCGGTCATCTTCTGGAGTGGGAGCGGATTCTTCAAAGGTGCTTTCGCTGCGCTCAAGCACAAGACAACAGATATGAACACTCTGATTGCAGTCGGTACGGGAAGTGCGTGGATCGTCTCTACGTTTGCGACATTTTATCCTAAATTTTTCACAGATTCGGGTATGGAACCTGAAGTGTATTTTGAAGTTGGAGCGATCATTATCGCTCTTATATTACTTGGCAGATATTTGGAGGAAAAAGCAAAGGCCGGAACTTCCGATGCGATTAAGAAACTTATCGGAATGCAGGCGAAGCAAGCACTTCTACTCAGAGATGGAAATGAAGTCTTGGTCGATATTCGTGACGTAAAAGAAGGAGATATTATCATTGTAAAACCCGGTGAGAAAATCCCTGTTGATGGAGTCGTCGTTGAAGGACATTCTAGCGTGGATGAATCTATGCTTACGGGTGAGAGTATGCCGGTTTCAAAAAAAGATGGTGACAAAGTATATGGCGCAACTATGAATAAAACAGGATCATTTAATTTCAAAGCGCTCAAAGTCGGCAAAGATACGATACTTGCGCAAATCATAAAAATGGTTGAAGAGGCTCAAGGGTCGAAGGCTCCAATTCAAAGATTAGCGGATTATATTTCTTCTATATTTGTGCCCATAGTTATATTGATTGCGATTATTACATTTATAGTTTGGATGATTGTCGGGCAGTCTCCTGCATTTAATTTTGCTCTCGTGAATTTTGTAGCGGTACTTATAATCGCATGCCCGTGCGCTCTTGGACTCGCAACTCCGACAGCAATTATGGTTGGGACAGGGCTCGGTGCCGAGAACGGAATACTTATAAAAAACGCAGAGAGTCTCGAAATTCTTCATAAAGTTACTTCAATTGTATTTGATAAAACAGGGACTTTGACAGAAGGTAAACCTGTCGTGACTTCAGTTGTTCCGGCAAATGGGATGTCAAAAAACAACTTACTCGAAGTCGCATACGGGCTTGAGCAAAAATCAGAACATTCACTTGCACTCGCAATAATTGAAGAAGCAAAAAAAGAAAAGCTAAAGCCAAAAAACATTGCGGGATTCAATGCGATCGAAGGTAAAGGTATAACCGCCTCTATAGATGGCAAAACTTTTTACCTCGGATCTCGACGTCTTATGGAAGAACAAAAAGTGGACTCTTCGTCTCTCAGCGCTGAAATAGAAAAACTTGAAAATGAAGGGAATACTGTAATACATGTTGCGCAAGGTACTACATATATCGGTATGATCGCTATTGCGGATACTTTGAAAGAAAGCTCTGTCGATGTAATTAAAGCTCTTCACAAGCTCGGTCTGGAGGTTGCTATGCTTACCGGAGATAACAAAAAAACTGCAGAAGCGATAGCGAGAAAAGCAGGAATAGATCGAGTATTTGCAGAGGTACTACCTGGGGACAAAGTAAACAAAATCAAAGATCTACAAGCTGAAGGGAAGATGGTTGCAATGGTTGGAGATGGAATAAATGATGCGCCATCTCTTGCGCAGGCGCATGTCGGTATCGCCATGGGAACCGGTACAGATGTTGCAATCGAATCCGCCGGAGTCACACTCCTTGGGGGAGATATAAGCAAAGTTCTAGTCGCTATTCAGCTTTCCAAAACAACTATGCGCACTATCAAACAAAATCTTTTCTGGGCATTTATCTACAATGGACTCGGAATACCTATCGCCGCAGGAGTGCTCTATCCATTTTTCGAAATCCTGCTCTCCCCTATTCTCGCCTCAGCCGCAATGGCCTTCTCAAGCATCAGCGTTGTCAGCAATTCATTAAGACTCAAGAAAACTAAATTTATTAAGTAAAACACTCATATGAAAAAATATATAATCAGTTTTCTCGCTCTTACAATTCTCTTAATCTTATCAAGTTGCGGATCAGAACAGCCGTCAGAAGTTAAAAACATTCCTGAGAAAACAGAACCCCCAATTGTAAAAGAAAACATTGAGCCGGTACAAAGCCTAACGGATACAAAAGAAGGAGTCGAAACTACTATCACAAACATACGTACCGATGGGACAAATATGGCTTTGGATGTAACATTTAGCAATCATGTCTACGATATAACTTCTATGGATGTTATTGGGCTCTCAAGTCTGAATGGCGTTTCACCTACCGATTACATTATTGGAGATACACAAATGGGAGGACATCATGTTGAAGCTGAAATACGCTTCCCCGCAGAGGCAAAGGGTAAACTGGTTCTCGGCCTAAATGAAGAAATTACATTTACTTTCGAACTTTAAATATTTCTATATATGGCACACACTAAATCATCAATCTTATGGGGAATCGCAGGCAGTATCGGTATTGCCATCATATTTTATTTGCTACAAGTACTTGGAATGCAGGACTGGATGGCACCGATAGATTTCAGTATAGACAAATGGTACTTCATCGCACCACTCGTCATAGGATTTGGAATTCAGATGGGGCTTTTCCGCGCAATACATCTCAAATCCGGCAAAGGCAAAGGAGTCATCGCTGCCTCAGGCGGAGTATCTTCAGGAGCCATGCTCGCATGTTGCATGCATAATCTAGTACTATTCCTCCCTATCCTAGGCCTCAGCGGAGCTGCTGTATTTTTCGCCACATACCAGAACTATGTATTTGGCATCAGCATACTGTTTGTACTGGGCGGAATTGCATATATGTGGAAACAATACAAAAAATTGCATAGTTGTTGTGAAAAATAATCTTTTCTAGATCGAAAATAATTCTTAACCATTAATATTATGGTAAAAAACTTTTCAAAAGTAGGCTGGACTGTAAGTCTTTTCTTCGCGGCTCTGTACTTGATCTGTATCGCTTGGGGATTTCTTTTTATCAATGACCCTGAACTTATGACCTTGCACGGACAACTTTTAGCCCTCGCTTATCCGGGATTTGTATGGATATCTGCAGGTAGCTTCTTCCTCGGACTTGTCCTAAGTGTAGTATATGGATGGGTCGGAGCCGGACTATATGTCTTACTTCACAATATGACTTGTTGTAATGGCGAAAAAAGTGGATGTTGTAAATAATCACACATGGCAAAAATTCTTTCGGCAAAAATCCGGGGCTTAATCGGTTTTTTCGGGATCAATTTTTTATTGCATCTGATTTGGGAGAATGCACAAGCCCCTTTGTTCGTAGGGCATGAATCTTTTTGGCAACATTTCCCTCCTTGTTTCTTTGCCACGGCAACGGGAGATATGATTTTTACGTTAATAATTTATATTGTTCTCGCACTTATAAACAAAAATTTCTGGTGGATTTTCTCGAAAAAGGCATACAAAAATCCATACACATGGATAGCTGCGATTGCTGTAGGAATTTTGCTTGCCGTTTTATTTGAGCTCTGGGCTGTGTATATAGATTTTCGCTGGATATATGGAGCTATGCCGATTATTCCTATTATACATGTTGGACTAACCCCTGTACTACAGATGGTTTTTATCCCAATTCTTTCTATAAAGATTTTTGAGATGAAGCTATTGCGCATATCGAAGTAGCATTCCCGCACCTTAAGTCCGCATGCCGAAACTTCGCCTTATCCCCCCACTTTTTTGAAATCAAAATGGCTTGTTTGAGCCACGAAGTGAGCCAAAAAGTCTGCCCGGGCAGACTTTGGCATGGCGTGACGGAGGCCTCCGGTTCGCATGCTTAAAAATGTTGGGGTCATGCGCGCAGATGAAAATCAAGCTTGACGGCGTGATGCATGATGCATGATGCGTGATGCATAAAACTTGAAGCGTAAAATGGAGGTACAATTTAACAAGGAAATATTGAAACGGCTTACACAAGCCCAGTTCGACCACTTTTTCCCCGGGGAAAATTTTGTAGCGGAGGCGGATAGGAAAGTCGAGGATTGTTGTAAAAGGGTGGAGCATGGTGAGAAAGTCGTACGGGAAAGCGTACAAAAAGTGTGCACGTGCCGCCGGATTAAATTGGATAAATTTAGATAAATATGCTACGATACAGCTAAGTATTATTTAGGTTTTTTATATGAGGTGTAGAGATTCATTCAAAGTTTCGATTATCGGATGTGGGAATGTTGGTGCAACTATGGCGTACGCTATGCTGCTCGATGGAACTCCCACGGATCTGACTTTGATTGATATAAACCCGGATAAGGCGCACGGTGTATTACTGGATTTGGAGCATTCGCTCTCGTTCACTCCATATACCAAACTCGAATCTTCAGGTGATATGAAGGCCTGCAAAGGTTCTTCACTTATAGTGATTACGGCGGGAGCTCGGCAAAAAGAAGGTGAAACTAGACTTGATCTAATTGCAAAAAATCGGTCGATTTTTCAAAATATTATTCCAAAAATTGCCGCATCTGCACCGAATGCGATATTGTTAATCGTTTCAAATCCCGTGGATGTGCTGACGTATGAGGCTATTAAACTATCAGGATTCCCAAAGGAACGCGTGATTGGATCAGGTACCCTACTCGACACAGCACGATTGCAATTTCATATTTCAGAGAAACTTAAAATCAATCCGCGAAATATAGATTCGTATGTACTCGGCGAACATGGCGATACTTCTTTCCCTGCATTTTCATGTGCTGATGTTGGTGGCCGACCTTTGAAAGATATAAAAGGATTTACAAAAAAAGTTGCAGATCAATGTTACAAAGACACGAAGGAAGCTGCATACAGAATAATCCATGACCAAGGATACACTTGTTACTCTATCTCAACTGCAGTACTGCAAATCATGAAGGCTATATTTGAAAACAGCCATGAGGTATTCCCACTCTCAACTTTGCTCGAAGGATATTACGGGCACAAAGATGTGTGCTTGAGTGTACCATGCGTGCTTGGGCGCAATGGTATCGAAAGACAAATCGTAATCCCATTGGATGCCAAAGAGAAAAAACTACTCAAGAAATCTGTGGATACCTTGAAAGGTTATTTGAAGAAATAGTATTCTATTGAAAAATACATTTGACATTCAGGAAAGCATATTGTATACTTATGTGAAGACTAAGAAAAAAGAAGAAAGTTTTCACCCTGATCATTTACAAAAAGAATCGAAATCTCCGGAAGAATTTGGGGGTTTAAGTAACTATTTGGTTTGATCTTTTCTACTTTAATCAGTATAGAAGGTTGCACCTCTATAATCGGTTGCTTGCCTCCAAATTCTTCCTGAGCTTTCTTTCCGCCGTATAAGAACTGTACTTATAAGTTTCCCAAAATTTATTTGTTCACTTCGTTCTCTGTATAACGGGTCTAAGTGTTATATAGTAAGAGTGAAGCACAGGTGTGTTGCTCACAGTGATGCGAGTTTCACCGAAGTAATATATGAAAGTATATTATCATGACATTCTAATAAAATGTGTCTGCGTTCGGATCGGTGGGGGAAAGTCTCAGGAATTTTTTTATGCATTCTTTTATTTCGTTGATCGTAAAAATAAAATTTAAAGTAAAGAATGCCAACCCCATAATCTGACCTGTAAGATCAGTTGAAAAATATGTTTCGTATGCTGAACCAACTGTTAGAAAACTACCACCTGCCATCATCAAAATTCTAAAGATTTTCTGTAAGTTCTGTTCGCTACCAATACTAAATCCTATCGCAAGCAAAGTTAGCCCAAGGGGAGCGCAGATTTGCCACCAGCCAATATTATAGTCAACATGATAGAGCATGACATACCCCCCTATCACAAGGGCGATTATTACAAATAACAATTCAGCTTTTATTTTTGTAAAAAACTTTTCACAAAAACTAGATCGACTTTCAAGGAAAGGTCGAAGCGCTGTAAGCACGGTCGCAATTTCCGGATAAAGAAATCTCGGATTCATCGCCATAAGTGCCGTCAAAGCCATCGCGGTATTTCCTATTAGAATCCTCTTTGATGCTTTTTTGATAAGCGTGTTTTTACCTTTGGCTAACTTAACCTTTCCGTAAATATTACTACCCCACATAATTAATATGATCCCAATCGTCCCAAATACGAGTGTGATTATGGGTTGATAAAATTCTCTTAAAAAATTCATAAAAAAAATTGTCTTAGGATTTTAAAATATTTTTAAGTTCGTTTGCTAGAGTCTTGGCGGTTTTTTTTTATTACTTAACTATACTACCATGAAAAATACCAAAACAACTATAGGAGTCATGCTCGGCTCGCTAACGCTCGCCGCCTGCGCCCCGCAATCTTCCACAAGCTATACAGACACCCGCTGCCTTGACCGCAACCTCGATGACGTCATCGACATAGTAGACGCAGCTGATAATCCTGAATGCGAATTTGACTATGATGAAGATGGATTCAAAGTCTACTGCCCCTCTTCTGCAATCCAAGGCTCATTTCGCTCTGATTTCTATACCGTCTTCCACGACGAAAATAACAGCCTCGACTTTATGGGCGGCTCCGCCGCCCTCCGCTGCGACCACCACCAATACGAAATCACTGACCCGGACGCTCTCGACTCTCTTCATGAACGCCTCCGAATGAGATTCAGCTTTTTGCCGATTCCGGATTAGACTCATATATGATTAAATCAAACTTTTTTTATAATTGGCTTTCTCACATAGATATGCCAAAATACATATGAATAATTCAAATACCATGGAAACTACAAAAATAGCATTATTTAAAGGTAAAAAAATTAGAAAAACACTATTCCAAAACGAATGGTGGTTTTCAGTTGTAGATGTCGTTGCGGCATTAACGAACAGTTTAAATCCTCGAGATTACTGGTATAGAATGAAAATTCGAGTAAAGGATGAAGATGGATTCGAACTGTCGACAATTTGTCGACAGTTGAAATTACAAGCAGAAGACGGCAAAATGCGAGAAACCGATTGTGCTGATACAGAAGGGGTTTTTCGCATTATTCAATCTATTCCATCCAAAAAAGCCGAGCCATTTAAGCGTTGGCTGGCAAAAGTAGGATTTGAACGAGTACAAGAAATAGAAAATCCCGAACTAGCAACAAAACGCACAAGAATGCTTTATAAGCTAAAAGGGTATCCTGACGATTGGATTGAGAAAAGAATGCGCGGAATTGCGATTCGCGAAGAATTAACAGATGAATGGCAAAACCGTGGAGTCATAGAACAAAAAGATTATGAGATCCTAACGGCTGATATCTCTAAAGCAACTTTTGGAATTACTCCAAACGAATATAAAAATATAAAAGGATTAAAACGAGAAAATTTGCGGGATCACATGGATGATTTCGAACTGATTTTCACAATGCTTGGCGAACGATCGACCACAGAAATTCATAAAACTGAAAACTCCAAAGGCATGCCAAAACTCAAACATGATGCAAAAAGAGGCGGGAGAATCGCCGGTATTGCAAAAGAACAACTAGAGAAGGAAATCGGGCGCCCTATTGTTTCCAAAAAGAATTTTTTACCAGATAAACAAGTAAAGAAAAAACTCAAATAATTCAAATATGATAAAAATCGTTGAATATCAGGGAGAGAAAGAAATTCTTGTTAAGTTTATGGAGGACTTACAAGATTATTTGGTTCAGATTGATCCATTGAAAAGAAGGAGACGACTACCACAATATGGTCGCTGGAGTTATCGAAAAATATACGAAAAATGATGAAATAGAGTGTATTCCTACAAAACAAGCAAGAGTTATTGAATTAATTGTAAATGAAAAACACCGTGGGAAAAACATAGGCAAACTACTTATGGATAAAGCTGAAAAATATTTCCAATCACAAAAATGTGATGTTATTTTCGTTGATGTGTTTGAACCAAATGTAAAAGCACATGATTTTTACAAGAAATCCGGATACCAAAACAGATTAATAACTATGATTAAGAAACTCCCGTAACGAATGATTTTGATGAGAAAACAATAGGATTAAAAATGGGGATGGCTCACCTGAGCCACTAAACGACCCTAAATCTGTGCACGTGCACAAATCTTATGTATGACGCGAGATTATAATAAGTCAAGGCGTATTGACTACCGTGGCGATTATGTGTTATAGTATTCTTGTTATAAACAAACTATTTATGGCTACAGCAGAGAACACATTGAATGAATTAACAAGGGTCGTTGCCAGTATTCCAGCACCTGCTCGAACAAAGGTTTTGTCGGAGTTGGCTCGAGATACCGAACTAAATCCTCAAGGTGTAACGGCTGACGAAATAAATAAACGACTTCTTACAATTGATACAGGTCCTGTTGCAGATATTATTGGAGAAACAAGACTAGAAGCACTTTTACAATTAGCAAAAGAGACTGACTTAGGAGGGGCCAGAGGAGCATGGAACGCAGAGCCCAATCCAAGCAGTGAGTTAGGACGACTGGTAATAGAATTACAATCGACGGCAAAAAAAGTGTTTGCGGCTTTGGCACAACTCTAATATAAAGGTTAAAATCATAACTAAGTTGGAAGTCTATAATCCGTCTGCTCAAGCTCACGCCTAATTGCTTCAACAGCAGTTGCTTACTCACACAACTCGCTTTTATTTTTTATGAAACATAAACAGCTTGCCCACAACCACAAAAAAATGTACAAAAAAGAAGAACTTTATTAAAATACTTCGCCTAAAAGCGAGTTAGCCGAAATTTTCAAAAAATCCCCTCTTTAATAATGCAAGGAATGGGCTATACTCAACTAAGACAATAACTTTATAAAGAAGCTACTAAACATAAAACTATGGGCGAAAAAACTTTCACAATCCACTTTATTATCACCGGCGGAACCATTGATTCTCATTATGACGGCAGTAAGGACACGGCTGTCCCCAATATAGAATCAGTCATTCCGTCTTTCATCGAAAGTCTTAAACTTTATCACGATGCTGAATTTACAACTATTTGTATGAAGGACAGCCGTGAACTCAAGCGTGATGATTTAGAAAACGTGCTCAAAACTATTGAAGAAAGTCCGCATAATAAAATTATCGTTACTCATGGAACTTACACAATGCCAGATACCGCACGTTTTCTAAAAGCCAATCTGAAACGAGACGATCAAACCATTGTCCTTACTGCCTCGGCAATTCCAATTCAAGGTTTTGCGCCGTCTGATGGACCTTTCAATCTTGGTTACGCCGTTGCTAAACTGGAAGAACTTGAACTGGGCGTTTATGTCGCCATTAACGGGAAAGTTTTTTCGCCCGAAGAAGTAATGAAAGTTATGAGTGAAGCAAGATTTGCTTCAATATTCAACAAGTAGCTTCTTTATAATTTGAAATTTTGCGCTTGACATAAATACGCAATGCCTCATTATAGTCGACCTTAATCATTACAACATGCAAGAAGAAATACGCACAAATGATCTCATTGACCAAGAACTAGATAAAGTAACAGCTGGTGATAATTGGCACCGAAAGCAAACGCTTATCGACAGAGGTATTTATGGCAGCGCCTTAAAACAAGTTTGCGACATACCATACAATCAGCTTACACAACCAGCTACAGTGTATTCGCGCATTGCTACTCAAGACGTTGCAACGGTAAGAGTCGTTGTAAGCAAAGTAGTACAAGAAGCGTTTGCTAGCTTGCAATAAGAGCGCAAAATTTCAAATTCAACAAAGTACGCCCATTCCTTTCTTAAAATTAAGGAGGATTTTTTGAAAACATCGGCTAACACAGAATATGCGGTTTCGCTCCTTGCAGTCACTACACCCATATTTGCTGGTGATGACTCACTTCGTTCGCTATTATATCACCAGCAAACATCGCATATTCTGGAACGTTAGGTGTTTTTCACGGTGTAGAGAATGAAGACATTGAAGATGTGCATTCATGAACATTCGAAACTTCACTGATGGGCAAGTACAATTCAAAATGTATGGGCAAAATGGTAGTCCTGTCGTTGTAATGGAAGGTCAAGACATGAATGGTAAATTTATATGGGACCATCTGATTGATCCTTATAATGGACAGCCTCGCATGAGAACTTCTTAAATTAAGATCCATTTCGATCAACAAAACTTTGCCAAAAACTCCTATCTTTATGACCTGCATTTTCAGGGTCTGCAAGCTTTTCACGGAAAATAGTTAATAATTCTTCAACTGACTTTCCATCCAATGGGTATTCTGGCAATGGTTTTTCTTCAGATATCAAACTGACAGATAACAAGTAATGTCCGAATATTCTAAAATAGCTGTAGAAGAAGTGCCGTGCTGTTCCATTTCTTTATGGGCACTAGCCAATACAGATGCAAGAAAGGCTTCAACATCAGACAATGTCCCGGCTTTAAGTGTTTGTATAGCTTCTATCATTGTACTTAGAATTAATTAATACAGAACAATCGCTAGTACTAGTCCATCTTTTGGAGATTGTAACGTCCTTGGTCGTCGATGGCGTTTAGTTTTACTTTGATCATGTCGCCGAGTTTGACTACGTCTTCAACTCGCTCTACGCGGTCTTTTGAGAGTTTTGAGATGTGAACTAGTCCATCAAGTCCAGGTAGGATTTGTACGAATGCTCCAAAGTCCATGATGCGGACAACTTTACCTTCGAATTCGTCTCCGACTTTTGGTTTGTAAGTGATTTGTTCGATCTTTTTCTTCACTGCGGCTCCGCTTACTTGATCCGGAGACGTGATTACTACTGTACCGTCATCGTTTATATTGATATCAACATTGAATTCTTTTGTCATACCTTGGATAGTTTCTCCACCCTTACCGATAACTTTACCGATATCATCCGGGTCGATTTGCATTGATATGATAAGTGGTGCGTATTTGTTAAGTTCCGGTCTTGGAGCGGCGATTGATTTTTCCATTTCGCCCCAGATGTATGCTTGACCTGTCTTTGCTTGTTCCAGTGCTTCCTTAAGAAGCGACATCTTGAGTCCTTTTACTTTTGTATCAAGTTGAAGAGCTGTGATCCCGTGACCTGTACCTGCAACTTTGAAATCCATATCTCCGAGGAAATCTTCCTGCGCCTGGATGTCAGATAAAACTTTGTATACTCCTGTTTCTTCGTTGATTATAAGTCCCATTGCAATACCAACAACCGGAGCCTTGATAGGCACACCGGCATCCATAAGTGCAAGAGTTGAACCACAAACTGCAGCCATTGAGCTTGATCCATTACAAGTTAAAGTCTCTGAAACAAGTAACATTGTGTATGGGAAGTCTTCTTTTGCCGGAAGAACCGGGGCAAGTGCTCGCTCTGCGAGCATACCATGTCCGATTTCACGACGTCCTGCTGAACGAAGTGGGTATGCTTCTCCAACTGAGAATGGTGCGAATGTGTAGTAATGGATGTATGATTTTTCAGTTTCGAAATCCATTTCATCAATTGTCTGTGCATCAGATGGGCCACCAAGGGTTGCTATTGTAAGTGCTTGAGTTGCTCCACGATTGAAAAGTCCTGATCCATGTGCACGAGGAAGTAGTCCAACCTCTGCAGAAACTGTACGTACGTCAATAAGTCCACGTCCGTCTAAACGACGTCCCGTAGCTAGTATTTCTTTTCGCATTTCTGATTTTATCACGTAATCGATAGCCTCTTTTATGTCTCCTTTTGACCAAGGCGCATCGGCTCGCTCCATATTTGAAGTGAATTTTTCTAGAATAGTATCTTGAATCGCCTCTTTTGCATGTGCGAATTCTTTTTTACCTGCTACATATAAAGTTTGTATCATATCTGCGCTAATAACACCTGTGACTTCTGACTTGATATCTTCCGGTATTTCGTATGAAGTAAATTTACATGGAGTTACTTCTCCATACTGCGCCATGAATTCTTTTTGAATTTCACAAAGTGCTTTAATATGAGTATGTGCAAATTCCAAACCTGCAAGCATATCATCTGAAGAAACTTGCTTCGCTCCCGATTCAACCATAGTTATTGAGTCAGGCGTACCAGCAACGATAATTTCAAAATCACCTTCTTCTACTTCTGCATAAGTTGGGTTTAGGATTAAATTTCCGTTGATTCGCCCTACTCTAACTCCGCTGACCGGCCCTTCGAATGGCATACCTCCCATCATAAATCCCAGAGATACTCCAGTCATAGACAAAGGCCCCATGTTACAAGATGAATCAGTTGAAAGCATTGTTATGATAACTTGAACTGAATTTCTCATTCCTTTTGGAAACATTGGTCTCATAGGTCTATCGATAAGACGAGAAGTTAGGATCGCACTCTCAGGTGGACGCCCTTCACGTTTGATAAATCTAGATCCTTTGATTTTACCTGATGCGTAAAATTTGTCTTGGAAATCTACAGAAAGTGGGAAGAAATCCGCACCATCTCTCGCTTCTCCAATAGTTGTAGTAACGAGACACATCATGTCTCCATGAGTAATAGTTACAGATCCACTTGCCATATTAGCAAGTTTCCCTGTTTCTAAAATAAGGGGTTTTCCAGCGAATTCCCTTTCGAGCCGTACATGTTTTTTTGCCATGTTTTATGTGGGTTATCTTAACCCCTTTGACGACCGAACGCTGAGTAATAAATTTTAATTGAGAAGCTTTTACTTCTAAACTAGAACTTACTACTTAGCTTTTCGAAATCTATCTTGAGGGCTAGTTAATTATTTTTAATTTATTTTCGGAGACCCAGGTCTTTGATCACTTTTTCGTAATCATCCGCCTTTCTATTCTTCAAGTAATCAAGATGTTTTCTTCTCTTTCCTACCATTGCAAGAAGTCCTTTTCTTGAATGATTGTCTTTAGGATGACCCTTCAAGTGTGACTGTAGAGAGTCAATACGACTAGTTAAGATCGCAATCTGTACTTGAGCCGATCCAGTGTCCTTTGCATGAACTGCAAAAGTCTCTATGATCTTTTTCTTCTCTTGTATGATTACCGGCTTTTTCACTTCTTTTACTGCCGGAGCATCTTTTGCCACTTTTTCAGAAGCCTTAACATACACTTTCTTCTCAGCTTTCTCGACCTTTTTTACTCCAGTCTTTTTGGTAACCTTAGCTGCCTTTGCGCTACTCTTTGCAGGTTTGGTAGTTTTTTTTGCAGATGCCTTTGCAACCGCCTTTTTCTTTTCCGCCATATTTGAAAATTAATGATAATTTGCATTTTCGCTTCGCGTGCTTCACGCTTCATATAGCATCAAAAACGCAATAGGTATTGTACCACGAGCCGATTTACCACACAACCTTAAAAAAAACTACATCCATCTCTTCAATTTGAAGAAAAGTAACATCGATACAATTATAACCAACATGCCACCGGTTATAAATAAATATGAGTGCAGATTCTGCCCGATATCAAGCGGAAAGTTGACATTCATACCAAAAAAACCCGTTACAAACGTAATTGGCAGCATGATCACCGAAAATACAGTCAGAGTTTTAATAACACTATTGGTAGTATGTGAAATTACCGCTTCATTTGTATCTTGAAGCAAATTAATCATCTCGTTCTGATTGTTAAGTGTAGACCAAATCTTCTCGACCTTATCCACTATATCATCAAAATAAATCTCAAGCCCCTCTGGTATAAACTTATCATTCTTATATTCCAACTGTGGGATAACGGTACGCATTGGCCCAACCGTTCTCTCGAAAGTAAGTATGTCTTTTTTTAATCCCAATATATCTCGGAGCATGTCCTTCTGACCTTTTCTTAAGGTAAACACATCCTTCTCAACTTTATCCATACGTTTTTCCATCTGATCGATCAAAACAAAATGCTCATCGAATAATTCATTTAGCATTTCATACAATACGAAACCGGCACCCTTTGCCATTTTTTCACGACGTACTTTGAGTGAATCAGTATATCTCTTTACGAATTTCTTAAGACCTCTCAACTCATTGTCATGAAGCGTTATAAAGAATGTAGTACCTAAAAATAAATTCACCTCGGCAACCTGAATTGAATGCGTTCTAACGTCCCAATATGGGAAATGTAAAACCAAAAATATATACTTATCATAATCATCAATTTTTGACCTTTGAGTTTCAGACAAAACATCCTCAACATCAAGTTGATGAAATTTATACTTCCTTGCCAACTCCAATATAGAAGCCTCATCCGGGCTCGAAATATCGATCCAAGTGAAATTCTTATAACTGATTTTTTGTACGTTTACAGCCATTTGTGGTAGGTAGTCAAAGAAAGTTATTTTACTTAAAGATTCATCTTCACTATAATACCACAAGACTTACAAAGAAAACAAAAACAAAAATTTAGGAATTTCAAAATGCTATACAAAAGAATAATTCGTGATGCTTGGCGGTTCACACAAGAGCAGAAAAGACTTGTAAAGTGGTACGCTCTTTTCCCTGCCATACTCACAACTATAGCCGGTATTTTGTTTATAGTTTATCAATACATGGCGTTCGTCACTTCCGAGGCTTTGTTTGCGCAGCATTCCGAGAGCTTTTTATACCGGATAATATCTGTTTATATTAAGCTTTTTGATACAAATACAAAGCTTGGAATTACTGTGACGGTTTTTTTAATCATTGCGGTCATTATGCATCTTTTTATTCCTGTTTTTTGTCAGGGAGCCTTGATTCAATTGATTGCCCGGCATAGAAATGGAGATCCGATAAAAGTAAGAAATGGCATTTCACATGGGCTTCTAAACTTCCTACCTCTATTTGAATATAGTTTAATCCTACGATCATTTACACTTACAAGCATACTCGGCGAAGGAGCTTTTATTCTTAGGAATTTTGGTTGGGGTTGGTTTGAAGCCTTGATAGTTCCAATAATTATGATGATATGTGTAAGCATGCTACTAACTTTGTTTTTTACATACAGTGAGTATTTTATGGTGATAGACAAAAAGAAAGTTTTCGCCTCTATGAAATCAAGCACCCTGCTGGTAATCAAACACTGGCAGCACACGTTCCTCATACTTATACTTATGTTAATAATAGGTCTACGCATACTTATAAACGTATTAATAGTATTGATTATCCCCGGTGTAATAATAGGTATAGTTGCGATATTCGTGTATAGCGCAGCACTTATGAAAGTAGGTGTAATTGTTGGTGGGCTTGCCGGTATTTTCGCACTTTACATCGCATCATATTTTAATGCGATACTCGACGTATGGGCAAAAGCTATATGGGTATATTCATTCCTCGAATTAACTACTCAAAAAGAAATCGATGCACGTGGTAATATAATGTCAGGTAACGAAGCTCTAGATATGGAGGACACTGCTCTAACTTAAAAATTCATCTATTTCCAATCCATCCTCCCAGTCTTTTTCGAAAGTCTCTTTGAAGATCTTCATGCAATCGAAGTTTTGACAGTGCATATAAAATCCTTTTAAAGGATTATTCTGAGTATTGAAATCTATTATCCATTTACTCCCTATACATAGGAGTGTGTTATTTCTTTCCGATCTACTTTGACGCAAAAAAAGCTGCGATTCCTGATGCAGCTTTTTTGGTATTCTATAGTCTCCATTGCCAATAAAAATAATTCTTATTTTTAGTTCAATGTTATCCTTTAACGTTCCTATAATAAGCCTTTCGTACTCAGGGTTAAAACGTAACAGCTCACTATAATTCATATAAATATCTATCTTATCTGTACTTGGCATTATTACCTTATGAGCTGTTTCAAGGCCTTTTACACCTTCTAAATAATGAAAAAATGGTCGAGGCTCAATATTTCTATCTTGCTCCTCAAGCAACTCTTTTATCCTTGCTACCGCCTCTACCGACATATGATGATTATCCTCAGCTTGTATACGTTTCCTATTTGCCCACCTTATAATTTCTGAATTTGATTTCAATTCAAAACAGGTGACATTGTTCACATTCATCTTATCTACAAGCTGCACCTTCACTAGAAAATTTAATATACTATAGAGCTCCGTCCTTTTGATCACACTTATATCCGGAGATATTTCATGCACCCTAACTCGTCCCGACGCATAGAGATGACTTAGGACTATGATCTGCTTTTGATTTAATCCAAGCATTGAGAATGCTTTTGTTATTCCAGGTGAAAACTGAGTCATTTTGGTTGGTGGTATTTAGGTGGTAGGGGTGGGCTTTACATATTTTTAATATATGCTACGTGTTATATTGAAAAAATTAGGAAGTATCTTAGCATACACCTTATGGCTTTTGTAAAGGTTTTCTATGGATTAAGTGTTGTTATTCACATTTAACACTTTGTTTTTTCGGCTTGAGGCATGCGGATCATGCAAATGTATCTATATTATTTTCAAAACAATTAAATCCATATCTATATCAATCTAATAGGTATAACGTGAGCATACGTATCCTCTCACAAAAATATATGGAAAATACTGACAAGATTTTTAATTTAACTAAGACAAAATTAGCCGTGATCGGGTTCGTCATCGTCGCCGTGCTTTGCGTAGCTGCATTTTTTACGTTTTTTAATTCTTCTACACCTCTATCAATAATAGATGATGGTAATGTGAGTGCAGCTTCATTTGTAAGCGGGGAGATCTCGCAAGGAGCACCTATAGTGATAAAGTTGCCGGAAGAAGTAGATCAAACTGTGAAGGAGCAAATAGTATTTGAGCCGTTGATCGCCGGCGAATGGAAAGAAAGTGATTTTCCAAAGAATGAAAATGTCGTTGTGTTTCAACCAAGCAAGGTACTTACACTCGGCTCGACTTACTCACTCTCAATTCCTGTGCAAGATGCGAGCCTTACACAATATTTTGAAATAGTTGAACCACCACGCATACTAAATGTATTTCCAAATTCTGAAAGTGAGACCTCTGAAGACTCTGAAATCACTATAGTTTTTAATAGACCTATGGTTCCGCTCACTACCCTCGACGAAATGGATAAACAAAATATCGATGTCACTATCATGCCCCCGACAGAAGGTAAATGGAAATGGATCAGCACACGTAGTTTACAATTTCAGCCAACTGTAAGCCTAGCTCCATCTTCTAATTATAAGGTAACAACCGGATCGAGTTTCCAATCCTTAGACGGCATCAGTGTTGAACCATATAAACATACATTCACAACTCGACCACTAAGATTTGAGAATTCCAGCCAAAACAAGCTCGCTTACAACCAACCTATCCTGATTACTTACAATCAGCCGATCGATGTAGAAAAAACGCTGAAAAATGCAACTATTAAAAATTTAACTACAAACAAAAAAGTAGAAGTTATTGGTGAGTACTATACCCATGATGTTTATGATTATAAGACAAGAAAAACTGAGACAAGAACTGAGGAGTCTGTATTAGCAATTTACCAAGTAAATGATGCACACAACAGAACGAGGCTTTGGGATTTTACAAATAAATATGAATTTGAGATATTAAAATCATTTCCAAAACAGGGAGATATAAATCTTGATGAAAAAATCACCGGCAATGTAGAGGTGAGCGACATCGTACAAAATAAGTCCGCTCAATCAGACCGCTCAGATTCTGTTAATTTTGATTTCTTTGACCCAGAGGGAGTAGCCGTATTTCAATTCTATGAAGATATCAATCTGGCGCAGAGCTCTATCCAAGGGAAACATATAAAAAATATCGAATATGTCGAAGAATGTAAC
The DNA here is from genome assembly GCA_030700255.1 of Candidatus Peregrinibacteria bacterium. Lineage (NCBI taxonomy): Bacteria > Candidatus Peregrinibacteriota > Candidatus Peregrinibacteria bacterium. The sequence goes on from JAUYJN010000002.1 coordinate 21,183, forward strand.
GATGAAATAGAGTACAGAGACGAAGAAACGTGTGAGAAAAAAATAAATAAATCTAAAGTAAACATCAGCTTCAACTCCAAAGAAGTTGCACTTGGTGAGAAATTTAATTTGAGTCTGGACAAGATTGTCAATCAAGGAGGAATTACAATAAATGTAAATCAACTCAATTTTGATTTAACGGCTTTCCCTAAATTTGAGATACTTTCAACTGTACCCGGGGAAGGCGCTCAGAGTACAACTCAATTTGCAATATGCAGTAATTCACCGATAGCTACTCCGAATTTTTATCCAAATTCAGAATCTGAAGAGGCCGCAAAAATAGGAGACTACATCACTGCTAACTATGGGTATTCATTTAACCAATGGGGGGATTCATATTTGATAGATGAAAAAAATGGTTCTCACTACAAATGTAAACCTGACCAATTTCAAACAAATATAAATCATGGCCTCGATCCTAATTCAAACTATGAAATTAACCTACATTTGACTGATGAATTTGAACAAGTCGCTGATTCGAAAGCTGTCTTCAAAACGGGAAATCTAGACCCTCACGCATTAAATTTTTACAATTTCCAAGAGAAATACTCTGTTGCAACACCAAACGCAACAAAGCTCACTTTTGCAACAAAAAACATGACTTTTGTGGATATGGATATATGCCAGGTTCCAAAACGAGATATGTTAAGCATATTGAATAAAGGACTTTATTATACCGATACAGTCGACCAATCTTTATGTGAATGGAGTACTCGCAAACGCATCGAACTGCCTAAAAAATACTGGGAACAAAATTCTTTCCAAGTTGTACTAGCAGACTATGTACCCACAAAATTCGGACATTATGTGGTCTCATTCTCACATCCGGACTATAAGGATTGGGGAAATAAAAAAGTGTATGAGCATACATTTGTAACTATGACAAACTTGAGTGTGATCGAAAAAGAAGTCCAAATACGTGAGGATAAATATACTAAAGAACAAGAAAAACTAAGTGCTTCTCAAAAGGATGACTTATATGACTTATACTGGGTAACTGATGCTTTGACTCTTTCTCCTATAGAAGGAGCAATGGTCACTACTTATACATACGATCAAGCTGCAGATAATATGACTGCCGCATCAAATGCGAATACTAGGACTGACGGAACCGTCAAACTAACAGTTTCACCAAACAAATATGGAGCAATTGTTTCGAACAAAATAGACAGTGCGATAGTTGGAGACTTCGAAAATCAACTTTCATGGGGCTCATATGCAAACAATAGTGAACGAATTTTCTTGTACACTGACAGACCTATATATAGGCCCGGTGACACTGTGCAACTAAAAGGCGTTTACCGTATAGGCTATGACGGTGCGATGCAGACCATACCAGGTAAAGAAATCGAACTTAAAATCTCTGACAGCAAGTACGACAACGTGTTCAAAGGAAATTTAAAGCTAAATGATTTTGGTACTTTTAACACTTCATTCGTATTGGATAATTCAGCCTCCCTCGGATCATATACAGCCAGAGTTGGATATGGGAGTGCACGATTTGATGTAGAAGAATACACACCTGCTGCATTTAAATTGGAGCTCACACCGGACAAGGAAGAGTATATAAATAAAGATACTTTGAATCTCGACGTTCAAGCTGATTATTATTTCGGAGTGCCTCTGGAAGGTGGGAGCGTTAATTACACACTCTCTGCTCAAGATTATTTCTTCGATAAATATACTGACGAATACTTTAACTTCGGATCATCTTGGTATAGATGTTCTTATTACTGCAATACAAACGATAAATATCTTTTGTCAGGCGAGGCTACATTGGACTCTAAAGGCCATACTCAAATCACAAAATCCCTGGATTTTGATTCTCTATTTGCAGATGACAAAGAAGACGATGAAAATATTTACCGAAGCAGAATTTTTGTCTTAAATATAGGCGTGACTGATAAAGATGGTAGACAAATAAGTTCGCAAGAATCATTTGTCGTTCATGGCGGGGAGGTTTACCTCGGAGTTCAAACTGACAAATATTTCATGCAGGCAAATGAAGAATTTAATCTAAAAGTTAAGTCCTTAGACACACAAGGTAACCAAGTAAGTCAAAGAGGTATCAAAGGTCAAATCAGCAAAGTGACATGGGATTACAATAAGAGAAAAGAAGTAGACGGAGGATATTATTTCAATGCTGAGAAGAAACTAACTTCAGTCAAAAAATTCGACCTCAGTACAAATTCTGATGGTAATTGGAATGACTCTTTTGCATTAAAAGATCAAGGAGAATACGAAGTCAGCCTCGAGGCAAAAGACTCTAAAGGAAATACTATTATCACAACCAGCACGTTATATGTTTACGGCGGCAAAGCAACTGCCGGATTGGTGAGACCTACAAATGACACTACTCTCGAAATCATAAACAATTCAAGTGAGCTACAACCTGGGGATACAGCGAGCTTCATGATAAAAAATCCATTTGAAGGGAAAGTAAAAGCTCTAATCTCTATAGAGCGTGGTCGTATATTTGATTACGAAGTAGTTGAATTCGATCAGAGTTTCTATAATTATCAATTCAAAATAGATAGTTCATATGTACCAAATGTATTTGCTTCAGTAGTTCTGCTTTCAGCAGAACCTGGGCTCAAATTCGGAGAGACAAGTTTCCAAGTTAGCACAGACAACAAAGAATTAAAGATCAACGTAACAACGGAAAAACAAAATTATCTTCCAGGGGAAACTGTAAATTTAAACTTTGATGTGAAGAATTCAAAAGGTGAGCCTCTCGCGACCGAACTTTCTGTTGCAGTTGTCGACATGAGCGTACTTGCCCTCAAAGGAAATCCACATAAGAATCCCCTACTCTACTTCTATCAAAATCTTCCTCTAACTATTGCGACTTCCGCAAACCTAAAAAATCTGCTTCATGAAATAGATATCAAAACAGGTAAAGGTGGTGGCGGTGGCGAGGATGCCGATACTAAAAAACGTGGGGATTTCAAGGACACTGCTTTCTGGCGAGCTGTAATTACGACTGATGCAAATGGCTTTGCCACCGCCAACTTCACACTTCCCGACAATCTAACAACTTGGCAGATAGAAACTCTCGGTGTAACCAAAGACACATTGCTTGGAGTTAATTATATGGAAATAATGACAAAGAAACTTGTTTCTATAGTCCCACTCAAACCACGCTTCACGGTACCCGGAGATGTCTTCGCAATAGGTGCAAAAGTGTTTAACCAATCAGATGAAACTCAAAAACTAGATGTAACACTTGCAAGTAGCACTCTAAAATCTGAAGGCTCAGATGCTCAGTCAGTCAAACTTTCAAAAGGCGAAACGAAGACTGTGTACTTCAAAGTAAGTTCTCCATCTGATCTACAGTACGGCGAACATGTATTCACTCTCTCTGCAAAAAATTCTGAATTCGAAGACGTTATCGAACAGTCAATTCAAATCACAAGAAATGAAACTTACGAGTCCGTCGCTACTGCAAGCAATACCAACAAAGATTTATCGAGTGAATTCTTATTTTTACCAAAAAATATTATTCCGGATGAAGGGAAACTTGAAATCAATGCCAGTGCAACGCTTGCTGTATTTCTATCGGATGCGCTTAACAGCATACTCGGATATCCATATGGATGTACTGAGCAAATTGCAAGCAAGCTCAAAGCGATCGCGATAGTCAAAGCCGGACTTAAGATCGAAAACATCGGTGATAAATTTAAGATTGATAACATCATATTTGATGGAAAAATCCACACTCTGGATGAAGTCATATCTCTCGGACTTGCACGTATTACAGAGAACCAAAATGATGATGGTGGGTTTGGATATTACAAAGGAATGAAATCAAGCCTATACCTAACTATGAGTACTCTTGAAGCATTGGCGAGGATAGAAAAGACGAATTCTAACATAGATAAAAATATGTTAAAGAGAGCTGGAGCGTACCTAACAACACAGATCACAAATACTGAGAAATACAAGTCTATTGATGATCTTATATTCGTAGCTCACAGCGTATCTAGTTCAGTTCAAACTAGACAGCATGTCGATACACTCAAACCACTAATCCAAGAAAAAATTCTTCAAAATAAAAAAGTACTATCTGAAGAACTTGGAAATATGTCTCTCGCTTACCTCGCCCTCACTATGGCGCAGAACCCCGATACATTTGGAACTGCCGCACGCAACAATGTTTTCGAAATACTGGAAAACAGAATAGTTATAGATGCTCGCGGAGCACACTTACCAGGTGGTAACGCTTGGTACTACTACGATACTCCTGTCAAATCAACGGCGACATTGCTAAGCGCCTTAACAGTAGAAAAACGTAACAATGAAATGTCCGGCAATATACTCAGATGGCTGCTCCTCAGTCGCTCAAAAGACGGCGCATGGGGCTCCACCGCAAACACCGCTGCTGTTGTTGACGCATTTACCGCCTACATGATAGCTCAAGGAGAAAACAAATCTGATTTCAAACTTGACCTCAAACTCGATGGATCAGATTTAGCCTCATTTGATTTTAATAAAGATACAATTCTAAACCAAGAATCAACTATAATCTCACCACTCAACAAACTCGCATTTGGTAAACTTTTGCCACTGCAATTTATAAAGAAAAATAACAACGCCGAACAAAACAATTTCTACTATGATCTCGGTTTAACTTATTTCTTACCAATAGATGAAATCACTGCTCGTGATGAAGGATTCTCTATAAAACGAAAACTATTTGCTCTAGATGAAAATAGATTCGATGAGTCATACGAACCGAAAAATGATCCGAAAATCGCTCTAAACTCTGCCAAAGTCGGGGAAATCCTACATGGGCAACTTGAAATCATAGTTCCAGAAACTCGACACTTCGTTGCAATCGAAGACTTCATACCTGCCGGAACAGAGCTCGTGAATTTCAAACTCTCAACTGAGAATCCATCTCTAGTTGGCGAGACTACTCCGGATTCTCAATTTGGACTTGCTGACCAATATTTTGACAATACAATTGATGGTAACGGCAACGAATTACGACCTGACCGCGAAGAGCTTCGCGATGACAGATTATTCTTGTTCAAAGAAGACCTCGCTCCCGGCACTTACACATATGACTACTACATTCGAGTCTTGATCCCAGGAGAATTTCACCACCTCCCTGCCGTGATCTCTGAAATGTACTTCCCAGAAAACTTTGGAAGAACAGAGGGATCTATCTTCGAGGTAAAGTAAAATTCCTGCAAGTTCGCTCTCGGCAAATCGCAATACGCTAAATCAAAAAACTCTCACTGCACAATCGGTGGGAGTTTTTTATTCTGGAATGAAATCTTTTCTCAGTTCTATTCCGACTCTAGTCTTGATTTTATCTGGACCTGATTCGAGATATATATCTTCACCTTCTACTGTAACTCCTTGATCAATCGCTTCTAATTTTGCAATCAATTTTGCATCTCTCTCTGTATCTGGTATATAGTGATTTTTCCTAGCCCAATCCAAAGTGAGTTTTTTTTGCGTAAGTATGACGTGAGATTGAGACTCACCTGTATCATTTGCCATTTTTTGAAAATATTTTTCATATTCTTTTAAAACTGGCGTCCCAAGCCCTCCTCTAAATTTTGGGTCTACATATCTATGTTTCAAACTATGCCGATTATATCCATCAAAATTGAATTCTACTGTAAATGCAATCATTTCTTTATCAAGCGATTCATCATACTTATCAATCAAATCTTGCTTTTGGAGTGGCTCAGTACTGATCAATAAGCAAATATGTTTTTTTGGAGCTGCTAATGAACGATAATCTTGAATTTTTTCCGTAAAAATAGTTGCAATGAGTTTTGGGTCATCACTGACTTGCACATGTTTTACATCTCCAATCCATATGTGATTCATCGGTTCTGATAAATCTTGCCTGATTTCATTGAACCCATCATATCCAAAGTCATATTTTTGCTCCAAATGAAATCTTACAATTTCAAGTACCCTCGCCTTCACTACTCTGAGCTTTTCTGCATCAAGCGGAGCTTCCTCCTCGCTTAGTTCGAGACCTCCGATAGCGCTCCTTGCATCAATAGTCACCGCGTCCTGCGCTGCTGTGCCTGGAGCTTTTTTATCTTGTTTACCAGATAGATCTTCAACTACTCCAGAATTAGCTAAATCCTCATCAATTACGCCTTGTGGACTTTTTTTGTCATTCATAATTTATGTTTAATCATGTCATTTTAGCTTATTTCTCAAAAAAGCTCAATTTGTTTAAAGAGCCCACAAATATAGTTCTTTAAACAAATTGGGCAATGCTGTGCGCGAATTTTGCCATCTGAACGCCGTACTTCAAAGGCTGTGCGCGCGCACACGTCTTGAACGCCGTACTTCAGACGTCATTCTTAAGAACAAGCCATGAAGTACGTACTTGAGAGACCATTTTATGAGAGAAGTGTGTCTGGGAGTGTTTTTTTTAGCAAGCGCATAAAAATCAAATTGTACGGATTATTGTACAATTCCTCCTTCCGGGAAGAGTTTTTGTACAAGATAACGTACAAAATCTGTTCACGTGCACACTTTCACATAACCAAAATTCATTAAATTTGTTTTCGCATGTTTGAGTTTTTTAGATTTTAGCATCTACATGCTCTCAAACATGCTTTTGGTTTACCAATTTGTTTAAAGAGCCTAAGATTATTTGACACAATTAAGCATTGTATTTTGCATGACCGACGTCGGTCATGGAGAGGCTATTTATCAAATATGTCCAACCTGGCAAGGGTTCATGGCCCATAAGAATATGCCTAAATGCTTTTTCAATAAGTACATAAAATCTGAATTTTAACATTGCTTAGTAATTAAGTACGCAACTATACTCTTATTACAAATTTAAACGCAAGTTTTGAAAACAAATTCTCTATTCATAGGTCGATTTCAACCTTTTCATATTGGTCATTTAGCTGATATAAAAAGTATAATTGCAAAAGGTGAACACTGCATAATCGCAATAGCCGCTGCAAACAAAGTCGGCACATGGAGGAACCCACTCGCAGGCGCGGAGCGCGAAAATATAATCAAAGAAACTCTTAAGGCAGAAAGCCTACTTGATCCAAAAGGCTTGCCAAAAGGTTCTTATGAGGTTCACCAATTGATCGACATAGATGATGATGACAGGTGGGTGCAGCATGTAATTGATTCATTACCACCATTTAGTAAAATTTATTCCGGATCGGAATATGTACGAGGATTTTTTGTGGATGATGAACGGTTTGAAACATTGCCCATAAAAATGATTCATGATGAAAATGACAAAATACTATGTGCAACAAGTATTAGAAAAGAGGCTCTAAAATCAGAGAATTATAAAAAATATTTACATTCAAGCACGATAGGGTTTCTAGATGAACTTGCGTTTCGAGAGAGGCTTGTTAAAATCCTAGGCAAGGTGTGAAACTTGCCTTGCCAAAAAAGGATGCGAAGCAAACAATTAAACAAAACATAATGACTAAAAATATAAAAATAAACTCAAATATTTTTCGTGCTTACGATATACGAGGAAAAGCTATGCTTGAGAATGGGTCGACGGATCCAAACAAGGTGGATTTAAGCCCTGAAAGCGTTTATTTGATTACTTGCGGCATCGCTACATATATGCGCCGAAAACTTAACCTGCCATGCGATACGATGCTTCACGTGGTCGTGGGGAGGGACTGTAGGCTTACAGGCCCGACCTTGCTTGACGCCATGATCAAGGCTCTCAAAGATACAAATTGTAGAATCGCAAATATAGATCTTGCGACCTCTCCTCTCGTTTACTACGCAGTATGTAAATACGGATTCGACATGGGGCTTGCCTTGACGGCAAGCCACAACCACAAAAACGACAACGGTATAAAAATAGTCGAATCAGGCGCACACTCCGTGTGCGGACCATCCCTTCAAGAAATTTTAAAACTTGTTCAAAATAAAGATTTTGAAATTTTTCATAAAGATGCAGGTGAATCATATATCTTGGATACAAATACTGAAGATTATATAAAAGACCTAACCGAAAAGCTTCCGCTGGAAAATAGTAGACCTATCAAGGTTGCTGTAGATGCCGGTAATGGAGTTGTTGGAGAATTCATAGGCCCACTTTTGAGGGCTGCCGGCTGTGAAGTGGTTGAGCTATATACTGACCTCGACGGCAATTATCCAAACCATGAAGCAAACCCGGAGTACGCAGAAAATCTCACTGAATTAATGCAAACAGTTATAGATAAAAAATGTGATGTAGGATTTGGATTCGACGGCGACGGCGACCGCATAGGGGTAGTCAACGAAAAAGGAGAATATTGCAACGCGGACAAAATAATAATCCTGCTCGCTCGCGATATCTTATCCAGACTCCCCGGAAGTAAAATAGTTTTTGATGTTAAGTGCTCATCTCAAGTCAAAAAAGAAATTGAGGGCTCCGGCGGCATCGCGATCACTGAGCGCACCGGCCACTCATTTATAGAAAATCGTATGCATGCGGAAAACTCGCCGCTCGCAGGCGAAGTATCAGGCCATGTCTTTATAGCCGAGGATTATTATGGCTATGACGACGCCATGTTCGCAGCATTAAAAATAATAAAAATTCTCAGCGATCAAATAGCCAAAAAATCAGGTGCAAAATTCTCAGATCTTCTCTCAGATTTACCAACAACCTACACAACTCCGGAAATAAAAGTCCCATGTCCCGACAACAAGAAATTTGAAATCGTAGAAATGGTAACAAAACATTTTGAAAAAAATCACGAATGTATAACTATAGATGGAGTTAAAATTATTTTTTCCGATACGACATGGGGGCTGATTCGTTCATCAAATACGTCGGCATATTTGACCCTAAGATTTGAAGCCGGATCAGAAAAAGATCTAAAAGAAGTCCAATTGTCCGTAGGCGAACATCTCAAAACCTACCCTGAGCTCGACCTCGCTTGGCTCGAAAACATCACTTAAATATTCAAAAGTGCAAATCGCCTTTTACATAGGATTCACTATTCACACACTAATACTTTTTGCCTTAACAGGTATCGCTTTTATGCAAGCGGGCGATTTTAGATATTTCAGTAACAAGAGAAAAATTATCTCTTATGTATTTGTTTTTCTTATACTAACAACATACGTCGCCTCTCTAATAGCGCTCTTCACAATAGAGTTCTAGTCAAATCAGCTTCCCGAAATTAATTCCCGGATGTGACTCTGCCCACTCCTCCGAATATAACGGAGTTCTTTGCAGGCGGTCTATAATTAAAGTACATTCCATAATTTTCATTCGCCGCCCGGCCAACCCATCTATCTCCAGCAGGGTTAAGATCGGAAGAGGTTGAATCTCCGGGATCACAAGTATTGGCAGTAAGGTAAGAATCCTCTATTTGAAGCCCAGATACCCCATTACAATCCTGCGGATTGCCAGCGGAGTCAGTACTCCCGGGTATTAGCCCATGCCTTCTAAAGAAATTTAAGTCATATATTCGCGCTTCATTTTCAATTAATGTAACTGACCCATCCCCCTTCTTATACAGGGGGCCACTTTCCGACCCACCAATCGTATTATTCGAAGTCAATGAACCTTCAAAAGTTAACTGATTATCAAGAAGTCCGGTTGATTCCAAAACCTCAAAATCCGGGACGGATCCATTTCGAGAATTTCCATCGTAAGGGAATAACGATCCATCAGCCACAATATTCGCACTCAAATAAACAACATTCGGCCCTATAAATACATTGCCACCGCGACCATATTTATCCTTCAAAGCAATTATTTCAAGTCGTGCATCTTCACTTTCAAGATCATTTGGATCCAAGGGCAAATTGAAAATATCATCATTGATATAAACATCCCCTCCTTCAGTGATTATCGCTCTATTCTGCCTATTGTCCAAACCAGTACTTAAGATGACATCATCTTTGAAATAAAATATATGTTGATCTGTTTCAACCGGACCGCCCGTACTCACTACATATGTAAGGTAATCCCCTCCGGAAAGAATAAGATTAGTAATAAAACTAAATGAAGTTGGGCTCGATGCGGCGATATCACTACTCTTTACTATACGTGAAACATTACCGGTTATATTCTTCCTCTTCACAGCCTCGCCTACATTACCAACTTGTGTAAACGAACTTGCGCCAAGTATTTTGTCAGTATTCACCGGCCCCGTAATTTGAACACCATAACCATCGAGTAAGAAATCAGCCGCCTTTGGAATACTATCAGCAGGGTATGAGATATCATGTCCATCACGAGTATAATTGATCACCATACTCAAACTCTCACCCTCCGGCTCTTCAGCTTGAGAGCTCCCAGTCACTCCGGCAGAATGATAATAAAGGCCAGGATTCGGATTAAGCCCATACCATGTAGGATTTGACATAGTACCCCCATTTCTATGTAAAGTTGATAAACCAACCGCACTATCCCAAGCATTATTATTAAAATTATCAAACTGGAAAACGTACGATGGATTACTCACCGACAAAGTATAATCTGCAGAAACATCGTCAACATAATCATTCAAATTATTCTTTAAAACAGATCGCAAATCTACAAGTTGTTCATACCCTAAATTCAAATATGGAACCTGTACATTATCTCCATAGCTTGCATCTAAAGTTTGTGATGAAATTAATGGCGTGAAATCCATAGAATAATTATCTGTCGGTACCCATTCTTTATAAATTGAGCCGTTAGCATTGGTAACTTCAACCTCTACTAAGCTTAATGTGTAAGAATTATCATCATCAAACATTGAGGTATAGCCAGTTGGTGCGTACGAATAAACTTCAGCCACTTTTGTCATACCTGTCTCAGGGGCATTTAAGGTGATTGGCAACATAGGGTCTTCTTGAACACAGCCAGGAGTATTTCCATTGATTTGATCACAATCAACCGTATTAATAGAATGAAATCCGGTAACTGATACATTCCATTCGTTAACGCTACTCGGCTCTTCAAGACAATTTAATTGAACAGAAACTTCATACACATCACCCTTTGTATCATTCCATGTCTTTGCAATGTCAGTATATGGAAAGCACGTCAGTTGCTCAGGTATAAATTCTAATTCACATGAAGACGTACATACGGAGCCGGCAGGCGGTGAATGTAAAGGATCGGAAGAGTCGCATTCTTCTCCATGCTGAGTCTCCCCGTCTCCACAAAACCCTGCTGTCAAAAGCTCACAAGGGGTTGTGGAAATAGCTGCCCCACAAGTAAGACCAGGCGGAGTCAAAGGAATTGAAGCAGCGACTCCCGGGTCGCATTCTTCTCCAAGGCTCCAAAGTCCATCTCCACATGTACCCGGCTCGAATTCATATTCACACCACTCATTACAACCGTCTCCATCTTGGAAATTGCCATCATCACATTCCTCCCCTGGATCATGAATACCATCTCCACACCATCCTACAGGCTCGAATTCACAGAAATTTGTACAATATAAATAATAAGGTACGTCACTTGTATCAGTCGGGTCGCATTCTTCTTGACCAATGTCCCAAGTCCCATTTCCACAATAAGCCGGGTTTGTATTACAAAATCCTGCAGCGTATATATCTATATTTAAAATATCTTCAAAAATTTCAAATACTTCTTCGCAAGTAGGGTCATCTAAATAAATTATCTGATCTTCGTCTGTGCAAGATGCACTACAACCATCTCCGGAATTATTATTTCCATCATCACATCCTTCACCAATTTCTTGGATATAATTTCCACAAACAGCGCCTGCAGATTCATCTATACAAGTTGAACTGCAACCATCTCCACCTACTATATTCCCATCTTCACATTCTTCCGGATCTTCCAAATACCCATCTCCACAAAATTCATTACAAATCGAATTTGAATCAAGCTGAATGTTAAACATCTGAGCCATATAAGATACCACATCTTCACAATCATTAATGGATACAAATGGTTCTTTCGGTTCATCTGAATCCAATGTACAAACAGAGCTACAACCATCTCCACTTAAAGTATTTCCATCATCACATTCCTCCCCGAACGTGCTATCCCCATCCCCACAAATCGAATAAGCTCCAAAGGTACAATTATTTTTACACACATCATTATCAATAATATTTCCGTCATCGCATTGCTCAGTGCCATTTGCAATTCCATCTCCACACCACGCCGCCTCTATTTTACATTTACTATTACAACCATCTCCTGAAATCTTATTACCGTCATCGCACTCTTCATCCCCTCCGGATCTACTATTCGGCTCTATAACCGAATTCCCACAAACAGCCCAGGGCACTTCATCATTGCAAAGCGCATCACATCCATCCCCACTATCTAAATTACCGTCATCGCATGCTTCTCCAATTTCTTGGATATTATTTCCACAAATAGCCCCGGGCACTTCATCATTGCAAAGCGCATCACATCCATCCCCACTATCTAAATTACCGTCATCGCACTGCTCATAAGCTGGATATAAATAATGATCTCCACATGCGTAATTTTGACAGAGCGGACAGACGGTATTTGGTTTGTTCAAAGAGTTTCCATATGCATCACTACCGAGATCACATGTTTCAGTACCAGTTACGGATCCATCTCCACATATTTGAGTTGGCGGAGATAACGTACAATTGTTCTTACACGCATCCGTATCAATATTATTTCCATCGTCACATTCTTCTCCGATTACCGCACTCGCAATTCCATCTCCACATACACTCAAAATACATGCGTTGGTACAAGCGTCATCATTTACAGAATTCCCGTCGTCACATTCTTCTCCTACCTGTGGCACGCCATTACCGCATACCGCAGGAACTTCATTTTGACATGTTGAACTACATCCGTCTCCGGAAAAAACATTATTATCATCGCATTGTTCTCCTACCGTTTGATTCACACTTCCGTCCCCGCAAATATTAGTGGTGCAATCGGCATTACAAGTACTTGAAGAGGGATCGCCGTTATTCACACCATCATCACATTCTTCTCCTGTATCAGGAATACCGTCCCCGCAAACAAACCCACCCAAAGTGGGCGGTGGCTCAATACTACCTTGAAAATACATCCATCCAACACGATCGTTCCATCCATATCCGGTTAAAAGCCCTGTAGTAAAATTAATTCTTGGGCGTGAAGGTGGAAAACAAGTGAAACCGGGACATGTCCAGCTAAAATTAATTTCTCCGATATTCGGATTCCAAGCCTGTCCTGTAAGAAGACCATATGTATTAGCTGGAGTGTATGAACTCAAATCAATCTGAGTTTGATAAGTGTCATCACCACACGGCTGCGCTCGATTTAGACCTCCCGCACATTTAAAACTGATCCATCCCCAAGGATTATTCCATGCAAATCCTTCAAGTTGAAAAGGTGTCTCTGCAGGGAGAGCTGAAGATGCCACTACTCGCAACTGATATGCAGGATCTACAAAATCTGAATTCCCAAGAAAACTATGAAAATAATTCACTCCGGAATTATATCGTGGCTGTCCGGTCATCATTCCGGTAAATTGAACAGCTGACGGCTCAACTACACTTTCAAAAACAAAAGTCTCCTCAACATTTATAGCGTATACAAGGCTGCTCAAAAAAAACATCCCTACAAGAAATAATGTAAGCGATAATACCCTATATTTATTAAAGAGAAATTCCTGAATCATGCTATTTTGTTTTTTATTTTTTCAATCACGGAGAATTGTAACACAACGGCAAACTCTCAACAAATGAAATTCTACAATTAAATATAATAAACAAAACGCTAGTAGGCAACTTATTCACCACTTCCATTTATAGCAAGGTCGAGTTGGGTAATCACTCACTTAAGGGGAAGAACCAGTCTATACCTAACCGGTTGAAAATAATTAGACCGCCTTGTCAAGAGCCACTCATTAATATATAATTACGAACCAATAATTTAGGCTATATAATATGGCGAAAAAACCTCAAAGTGGAATAGATGATAGAGGGCAAAGAACCGCAGACGGAAGGGTTCATCATGCGGAGAGGCAGAGAGATCAAAAGGAGCGCTATGAAGGTCAAATAAACCCTGTCCATGAAGAAGAGGTTGTACAAAGAAGGTTAGATGTGGGGAAAGCTTTAAGCCCAATTCAAACGCACGAAACTCCAACCGATGAAGAGCTTAACGTTATCGATGGCATTGATAGAGGTGGATTAACTCCTCACGGAGGTGCGAATTTATCAAGAGCTTGGCTCGAAACCATCACTCATCAAAATGGTTCTATGGATAGTATCGTTGAATGCTCTCCGGAACGAATATATACATCCATAGATTTCGTTGGCTCAAGTATCGCCCAAAGAGCTGTTTTTGATGATAGATGCCCTGCCGGCCTTCGAGCAAAGTTTATCCATATAATACAGGAAGGTATCCATACGATCACAACAATAGTTGAGAATTTTCATGGCAGCGTAGATGGTTTCCAAGGTGATGAAGTGACGGCAAATTTCCCAAGTATGTACCTTGCATGCATGGCAAGCCTTGCAATAAAAAATGTAATGGAAGAAGCTCTTAAGTCTCTTCGTGACCTGATAGCCGAATTTAATATTCACCACGCAAATGGTGGAGAAGCATACACGGTAGTAAGTGGGTTACGCATCGCTCATGTGTCAGCTAAGGGGCTGAATTTAAGAACCCATAGGCAAGTAAATGGAATGATAACAAGGGGTCTCGCGCTTATAACATCGAAAAAATTTGAAAAAGAAGTAAAAGAAAAAGAAGGGTCTCTCAATTTAAACACAACAAATATACATGTAGGAGAAGATCAGGTTTCACATCTTAAAAAAGCGATGGCTGATTTCGACTCACTTGCAAAGACATACGTAGAAAGTAAATTAAGAATATCTGAAGCTAAAATTGACAGTATCTCTGAGGAAATTCCACAAATAACACAATTACCAAAAAATGCAGAGGCAAGTAGTCATCCCAGTACAACTCTCGGAATACCCTTTTGTATATATTTTCCAACTTTAAATGACGAAACAGATGATGAGGAGTACGACAAATTAGTAGATAAAGTTCTCGCCGTAATGGAGGAATATCAATGCGGAGATATTAAGGCGGTTATGGGAGGAAATGGATTTTTTACCACATTTGAAAATGGAGATACTGAACTCCTGGCAGCCAGGGTGCTTCAAGCTGTAAGGGCCGCCATAGAAAATTTTAATCGAGTAAATGGGACGGCTCACAAGACTGTCTGCGGGATTGGTAAAAAAGGTCGCATGATACGTTTTCGAGCAGGTAATGATGATCGACATGAACTCACCAGGGTCGGACTAGTCGTTCATGAACTTTTTCGTGCAATGGGAGTTGGTATAGACATGTACAATGACAGAGGCGGGGAAAGTTCCTTGGCTGTAGGTGTGACCGCCAGAGATAAACTCGATGAATATTGCTTACTTGGCGAAACAAAGGGCCATGCAACTAGAAATATGGATATTACCGTAACAGAGCTCAAAGAAGTTAAGGCAAAAAAGAGGGTCCACATATTCAAATCAGCAGATGATGTAAGGCTTATTGGAGCCTCCCCGACTGCTGCACTTGAGAAATTAAATCAACTGCTTGATAAGAAGAAGGTCGTAAAAATAAGAGGATCCTCACCTGTAAATGAGCTTATTTTACGCAAAACTCTTGAAAGAAAAGACACCGGCTCGGTGTGTATGGTCACTCCGGAGGGACAAGATGCATTTGATCCATATCAAACTTTATATCAAATAATTGAACAATATTCAGAACTGATTGAAGAAAAGAAAAAAGCTGAATTACACAAAAGTATTGAAGGTAATGACGACCTTGAAATAGAAGCTAAGCTAAGGATTTTCCTTGAAGAAATCGAAAAAGGCCTGGAAGGTGGCCTAAATATCTGTGTGTTAGGTTCTGAATCTATGGATGAGGGGTCAAGATCTGTGTTAGAAGGTGCTATAAGTAAGATGGGGGAATCTGAAATCAAACTTATAATCGTTGGAAGTAACATAGAAAGCCCTAATATTTCAGAGGAAGAGACCTCCTTAATCTCCAAAGAAGAG
>JAUYJN010000003.1 GCA_030700255.1 Candidatus Peregrinibacteria bacterium
GGTTTCTTTTACCGTTCTTTTTAGTATTAAAACTGAGGCATTTTGGGCATTTTTTTTTGCATAACAAAAAATATTAAGGGTTAAGAGCTTACTCTAGCATAAAACTCAATATTTTAGCCCGCAAAATTTTCCCTTAAGCCAGAAATTCCCCCTACAGTGCATCCAAATCAAGGGTCTCATTCAGGGTGATTTGGGTCATGAATTCGTCCATGTGGGAGACGATGATGAGGGCGCCTTCGTAGTCGTCGATGGCTTTTGCGATTATTGGGAGGTGGCGGAAGTTGATGTGATTTGTGGGCTCGTCGAGGATTAGGAGGGCTGGCTTAAGCAATACGAATTGAGCATAGCACAGAAGGCCTTTTTGACCTTCGGAGAGCGAGCCCACTTTGCTTTGCATGAGTTGTGAAGTCAGCAAGAAATGTGCCCCTGTCGCGTAGATTGTTTCGATGACTGGCTGCTCCATAGAATCATACAGTGCGTCATAAACTGTTTGATCGAAATTAAGTCCGGAGAAATCTTGTTGGTAGTACCCTACTTTGACGCCTTCCGTAATAACTGCCTCTTTGGATTCGCTGAGTGCTAGTTCTCGGAGCAAGGTGCTTTTACCTATTCCGTTTGGGCCGATGATTTGCATCTTGGTTTGACGGTAAAGTTTGAGACCAACTTTTTTTTGCTTCCTTTCGTGATTGCGAATAATCCCTATAGAAGAAATTTCTATAACAGGAGTTGACCAAGGCTGAGCCTCGATCTTGAATGGACGGATAGTTTTGTCATCTGTCTTGATCCCAACTATGTTTTCTTCATCTTCTTCGACTTCGTCTCGAAGCTTGCTCGCAAGACGACGCATTTTACCTCCCTTGTTTGAGAAGAAATTTATCTTGTCCTTGCGGTCTTGAATGTTTTTTTGGAGCTGTGCGTTTGCCCTCTTGTCTTTTTCTATTCGGCCTGCGATCTGCTCGATAACATCAAAATAATTTCCAACGTATTGTTCGACTTTTTTGGTGTATACATCAAGGTTGAGTACGCCTTCTGTAAATATGTTGAGGAAGTCGGCATCATGTGAAATCACGATTACTGTCTTCTCATATCCCATCAAAAATCCGATCAAATGCCCAATACCATCTGCATCGAGGTTATTTGTCGGCTCATCGAGAAGAAGAATATCTGGTTGTTGAATCAGTGCGTACGCGAGGAGGAGTCGAGCTAGCTGACCTCCTGAGAAATCCCTAATCTTCTTATCGAGTGGAGTTGAGAAATTTACTACTTCAAATACGTCCTTGATACGTTTTTCAATGTTGTATGTTTTTTCTGTGAATGCAGTTTCGAAGTATTCTTTTACTGTTAATTCAAAATATTTCTTTGGCATAACTTGCAGACCGATTCCTACAGTTGCTTTGTTGAAGATATTTATCTTGCCATCTGTTGGCTTGTGAAGCACGTCCTCTCCGGCATCCTTAATACCGGCGGCACCAAGTATCAATTTGAAAATCGTACTCTTACCAGCGCCATTTTGGCCCATAACTGTGATCTTTGCGTTATCCCTAACTGTAAAATCCGCTTCTGTTAAAATAGGTTTTGTCTCGTCATAGTGGAACGAAACTTTGTCGAAACTTAAAACGATGTTACCTTGACTCATTTTTTCAACTTTTTATAAAATACTTAATAATTGTTGCGCTCTGCGCGCCTTTTTTGGCAAAAGAAGCTATGCCTTTTGCCTGAGGATAAATACCGTTTTTAAGGTAAAATGGCAAGTGATAATAGAATCAAATAACCTCTCAAATACATACTTCATGGCTTGTTTTTAACCATGACGTCTGAAATACGACGTTCAAAGCATTTTCGCGGAGATTGAACCTTGAACTACGGCGTTCAACGACTGTTCCCGGGAATGAGGTCTGAAACACGGCATTCAGGACGTGTGTGCGCGCACATCCTCTGAACCACGGCGCTTCGCCGGCAAAATCGTTAGCTTTCCCATTCCATAAAAAGTTGCTTTTTAAGGCTTACTTGTTTTTTAAACTTTTCTTTTGAAAACTCGACTTTAAAACGTAACTTTCTGTAAACTGAAAGCTGTATAAAAAAAACTATCAATTGTTTATTCAAAGAGATTTCCCGTTTATCCAATCTTTGTGCTAAAATCTAAAAAAAGTTTATTAAAAATAAAAAATGGAAACACAAACCTGGTATGAAATGTTAATTCGCCCATCATTTGCTCCACCTTCATGGGTTTTTGGGCCTGTTTGGTCAGTGCTGTACTTGGTGATCGCAATTACTTTTGGATATGTTTTTTTCTTGTATTTCAAACGTAAAATATCTTTTTCTGTAGTACTTCCGTTTATCCTAAACTTGGTATTCAATTTTTCTTTTATGCCAATTCAGTTTGGATTACAAAACAACCTACTTGCAGCAGTTGACATCCTCCTTGTGCTTGGAACTTTGATATTGGCTGGCGTAAAAATCTTCCCACATGCGAAATGGGTCGTATACGCAAACATCCCCTACTTGCTTTGGGTCTCGTTTGCAACAATCCTGCAACTGACAATCACTTATTTAAATTGGTAAATAAATAAGTTTGTATTTTCACTTTACGGCGAGCCTATACTCACCTATACTTGCTTCACTTTACTAATAATTTATTTATAAGTTGGAATCAAAAAACAAAATAGAAATTAATGAGGATTTTAAGAGGGCGCTAGATATTCTTGAAAATACTATCAGCAATGTGTTTTTGACAGGAAAGGCCGGTACGGGTAAATCGACGCTGCTCGAGTATTTCCGTGAACATAGTAAGAAAAAGATAGTCGTACTTGCACCGACTGGAGTGGCGGCCTTGAACGTAAAAGGTCAAACAATTCATTCTTTTTTTCATTTTCCACCGAATATAACTCCACAGACCGTCCAGAAAAAAAAGCCCTCTGCAAAATTCCAGGAATTAGTGAAAAAACTCGATACGATAGTGATAGATGAAGTATCTATGGTTAGAGCTGACTTGCTCGATTGCATAGATACCATGCTGCGCATGATCATGAAAACTCAAAAACCTTTTGGCGGCATACAAATGATTTTTATAGGAGATTTGTATCAGCTTCCTCCTGTTGTGGGCAGAGATGAAAAAGAGTTTTTTAATACTTATTACAATAGTCCGTATTTTTTTGATGCACATTCATTTGATCGAATTGAGATTGAATTCATAGAACTCGGTAAAATTTACAGACAAAAAGAATATGACTTCATTGAACTACTAAATAAGATTCGTAATAACAGTATCGAGCACAAAGATATTCAACATCTAAATAGTAGGTATATCCCCTACTTCAGCATGCAAAATTCAGATGATTTTTATATCACACTCACAACCACGAACGCCTCCGCTGACACGATAAATTCAGAAGAATTACTCAAATTGGGAACTCGACATATTACTTATGATGGTGAAACAAATGGCAAATTTGAATCAAAATATATTCCAACCAGTTTGAGTCTGGACATCAAAATAGGTGCTCAAGTTATGCTTCTGAACAATGACTCTATGGGTAGATGGGTAAACGGGACGATCGGAAAATTGACCGGTATTCAATATGATGATAACGAGGAAGATGAGCTCATAGTAGAACTTTTGGATGGGGAAAAAGTACGAGTTCAAAAATACAAATGGGAACTGTATCGTTATTCTTTTAACAAGGAACAATCCAAACTTGAGTCCGAAGTGATTGGATCCTTCACTCAGTACCCTGTTCGTCTAGCTTGGGCGGTTACTATTCACAAAAGCCAAGGTAAGACATTTGATAGAGTTATAGTAGATATAGGACAAGGAGCTTTTGCCAATGGACAAGTATATGTAGCGATAAGTCGCTGCACAAATTTCGAAGGCCTAGTTCTCAAAAAACCGATTCTCAAAAAACATATTTGGACGGATGCGAACATCGGACGTTTTCTAGGGAAATTCTGATTCAAAAAGGGCGGCCCGAAGGGCCGCCCTTTTTGTTCAATCATTGATTAACTCGATATTGTTGCGCTTCGCGCCTTGCCTATCTAAACATTCTGAAGAATGATGCTTTTAGCATATCACCTAGACTTATCTCATCTTCAAAGCTGAAAACTTTTGATATCATCTTCGATGCTTCCGCACGAGTTACGGTGTTTGCACCACGGAACTCTTTTTTACCGTCTACATCATACCCTCCAATAATTCCATGGAAGAATGCGTATTTAAGGTTATTTCTAAACCATGCATCACGCATCACATCTCCGAATGGAAGCAGCATGCCATCAGGGTAATCCATAAGATCTACCTTCGCACCAATGAGTATAATCTTAAGTGCTTCAGCACGGTTTACAATTGCATTTGGTCTAAACGTAGCAGCCCTATCAACTATACCAGCCTTCTGCGCAGCATATATATATGGCGCATACAGACTATCTGATCTCACATCATAGTATCCAAGGTCAACAGCGGTAAAGTCTAGCGGGATGGGTAGCTCCATAGCACGTACAATCGCTTTTACAAGCTCTGCACGAGTCATACCTTTGTCAGGCTTAAACTCTGTATGGTTATCGATGACGTATCCGTCAACTATACCACGACCCGCAAGGTCTGAAATGATCTCTTCCGACCAGTGATTAACCATGTCGGTAAATGTAACTTCATAAGTATCTGAAGGTGGTACAAGGTATGTAACCGTACCTGCTTCTTCATCAACTTCGGTATAGGATTTTTCTTCTTCCACGGTTGCGATGTCCGAGTCGTCCGCAGGCAGACATTCCGCCGCGGCGGCTTCAGCCGCCGATTCGTCTTCCGCGGCCTCCACCGCCGAAGTCACGCACTCTTCCACTACGACTTCTTCACCATCGATTAGTGCAACTTCACTAGTTGCTCGACGTGATGACGAACTACCACTCACTCCACTTGAGCTTGAGGACACCGATGATGCCGGTACAACAAGTGCAAATGTCGTAAAGTGGTTTGTATTTGCCGTTACCACGTTATTGGCAGTATCAACCGTATATCCCCCTTCCACCGGTATATATTCACCTTTTTCAGTAGAATAATATGCGAGCTTCAAATCGGATTCCGATGCTCCGGCCGGAAGATCCGTCAAAAGGTCGGCATAGCTTATCTGAAGATTTACGTTACCGCTAAAATCCGAATAACTTTGCGATGAATCCACCGCAGTCAATTCAAATCCAACGTTACCGAGTGTGAGATTATTCGACGTATCACCTGCTTCGTAGTTTTTCTCAATTGTTATGTTAACGTTTGAATTACCTGTCGTAAGCACTCTTCCTCCGGTCGTTACCCTAACACCGGTATTGGCGGTGTCGTCCACAGTACCACCTGCATTCGCCGCGACCGATTTAACCGCGCTCGAATTTGTCTTGTTGGCGTTAGCCGTAAGAGTAATGTTATTTCCGATATCGTCCGCTCCGGCTACAGCTATCGTATCTCCGGTTTTTTTGTCATGCGCAACAACTCCACCCGCTATTATAGACCAATCACCATCACTGACCGGCACACTGTACGAACCATCCGTTCCATCAATCGGAACGGTGATTTTCGCTCCGGTAGAGGTGTTTGTAGCTGTCACAAATCCCGAATCGGCAGGCGTTGAACCATCCCATTTGTAGATCGTACCTTCTATCGTCGCATCGGCTTTGATAAGACTGATATCATTATCGGCGCTATCTGCATTCAATGTTACCGATACCCTGGCACTCGGCAAATGATTTGCCAGACTTGCCGATACTTGGTAAGTTCCATCTCTCACGTCAACGCTATAATCACCGTTTGCATCCGTTACCGCGGTTCGCACGACACTGCTTATAGTAGAGTCCAATGTCACGGCCGCGTTCGGAATCGGATCCCCATTGTCATCCGTGATAGTTCCGGAATATGTTATTATATCCGTAATCGTAGCGGAAAAATCTATAACTTCAATTGCGTTCGCGGATACCGTGCCCGTATAATCCCCGACTCCGTATATATTCAATCTGTAATTGAATTCGTCACCGAGGCCTTTGACAATTTTCGACTCACTGAAATCCTTGATATTTTCAAATTTCCTTTCACCAGTCGAAGTATTTTCAAGTTCGATAAATCCTTCAAGATTTTCAAGTTTAGCTTCGTCCAAACCTGTGAAGGAGAATGTGTTGTTCGCCGCTGAAGCGCTTGTAAGATTCTTAGTCGCATTTGCGGACATTATGGCCACGGTGGAAGAAACTTCACCATAAGTCGGATCCCATGTCGAGACTCGATACGTCTTGCTTCCCGATACTTTCGCGCTATATACACCCGATGAATTTGTGGTAGTCGGTCTGAACACCCCTCCCGCAGGACGACTATTGACGGTATCCCACTCCTCGATCATCACAGACCCGTTCGCCATCGCGCTTCCCGCAATCGTTACGGTACCGCTAAGCGTGTAACAAGTGGTCGCGCTCGGCTCAAGATTCTGGCTTGATTTGCTTTCGTTTGTCACCGTCACAGTCTTCGAATACGTACCACACTCTTCGGATTTGTCCGGAGGCAGTTCGGCTTTCACAGTCCATGTACCGGCACCGACGAATAACATGTAATTACCGGACTCATCCGTTCCGCCGTAAACGGCGGAACCGTTCTCATCCGTAGCCCTCACCGGCGACCACGATATAGCCGATCCGCTCGCATCAAGCACCTTACCGGATATGCTGTAATCGGCTTTTTTCATCTTGATTACAAGCGGGTTGCCACCTGTAATTTGTTTACCTTTAAAGTGTATAGTAGGAGGATTGCCGGCGCGTATTTCAATATGCTTGTTAACCGAAGGAAGACCCCATTTATGAGCTTCCAATTCGTATGATCCGAGCTCGGAAACGCTGAGTGAGAACGTACCGTCATTTGCCGTTTGGGTAAATACCCCCATACCGAATCCTTGACTGTGAAGTCCCACATCAACACCGGAAATAGCGTTATTGTCTCCATCTTTGATCGTACCGCTTACAGTTTTGTCAGCGGCCGCAAATGTAAATGTAACCGTATCGGTAACATCATCGAAAGTTACACCAGGCCCCGGCTGAAAACCTTGTTTTATAACCGGAGTCGAATCTATATTACTTACTCTTATCTCCATATTTGAAGGAGATACTCCCGGAAGAGCTTTTGGCGCGCCCATGGAACCTTTTGGCATACTAGGACCGACTCCTATGAACCAGTTACCGTTCGCAGGGAGTTTTAATGTATAACCATCCGGATCAGCGGCGTCAAGCGCCATCAACGATTTCACCACGGATCTACCAGGCCCTACGGCAAAGATCTCGACATCCTCTCCTTCGAAGTCAATACCCGCAAGTTTCACGGTAAGCGTCGCACCGGCAGTATTTGCGGCGTTCGCAAGAATGATATCATGATTTACGGTTTCTCCGCCCTCAAGACAAATCGGCTCCGCGAACCCCTCTCCAAAGTAGTCCGTACCGCCCAAAGTTACAAACGGTTCCGTACCTATATTGTAACATCCGTCCGGAAGCGACGCATACGATACTGTCGAGGCGTTCACATTGTTCACCTGTGAGATAATACCGGATGCCAAGGTCACCTCACGACTCATTGAACCCGTAGGTCCCCAACCATGGATAAATACATCTCCGGCAACGTTGTCCGGAGCACCTTGGTTACCCGCATAAACATTTACCGTCAAGGTGTTATCTCCCGCTTGCTCAATGTAATAAGGCATACTTGTCGAGTTGGAAATTTCCGTATTTCCTCTGAGCACCTTCACGTTCGCCGTATATCCGGAAGTCGAAGGGCCCTTTGGGATGGTTGGATTCACTATTCCTTTCAAGTCAATAGTATAAGAATCATTGGCATCCGGCGTACCTGTTATGTCCAATTGAACAGTCACCACCTTTCTCTGGCTATCGTTGGACACTCCGTCCGTATCGAAATCATTATCGAATGTTATCGTTCCTTCTCCCCACTGTTCATTGAAGTCCAGCTTATATGGAGACCATGCATCAGGTTTCGCAGCGGTCACCACTGTGGTGGTAGGAAATGTAATAACAATTTGATCGGCGTCTTGAAGTACCGCTTCCGGTGAGAATCTAATCTGCATTACATCGGCATCAATTCCGGCCATAGGATTGGACGGAAACACCATTGTGGCGCTACCGCCGAAAACATCGGCAAATGAGAACCCTCCCATTTGGTCGCTGGCACCGGCATTGAATGCCGTACCGACCCCCCCTCCTCCGGCTGTCGGAGGACCGAACATGGCAACATGATCACCTCCGAACGAGCCGAATGTATTTGATGAATTCTGTATTGTTCCGTATACCTTGTTTTGATCGTTCGCCGTCGCAATCGAATTTCCGGAAAGATCCTGCACGCCGGTAACCGTCATGGTAAACGAGTCCCCGATTCTTCCGAAAAGATTAAGTCCATTGATATCGACTCCGCCATCTTGATAAGTGAAGGTAACACCCTCCGCGGCCAAATCAATCGTATCACCCACTACCAAATTAAAGTTCGCAGGCTTGAGCACACTACTTGAATAATTCGAATCCGTCTGAGCACCGTGCCTCATAGTTTCCGTAAATGAGATTCTACATTTGTAATCGTCACATCCACTATTACCGTTCGTCGCCGGAGATACCGAATCAACCGCACCCGTGGTGTAATTGTAAATCGTTGAAGCCATAACATTCCCCTGAAGATCCGTAACGGTCGGATTAACAAATGTAACCGTAACGGCGGTACTCGGTGGCAAAACATAAGTCGGCTGAACGACCAATTCAGAACTCGCCGGATCGTAAGCCGTGGTGAACGAGATATTCGTATTACCTCTTTTCAAAGTTATACCTCCGCTGGAGGAAGTCAAAGTCCCCTCGGCCATGAACTCGGAGAACCCGAACCGAAGTGGCTCATTTACAGGAATAATACCACCGTCTGCTATGGAAGCATAAACCGTTGGCGCAGTCGAATCCGCATTCGAACCTACGGTTATCGGAGCTTCAAAAGCCGTACTCGCGACATTGGCCGGATCAAGCATCGTAATTCCGTTCACAGTTGAGACGCTTCCCTTCACAATCACACTGTATTCACCGGCCGAAAGCGCAGTCGAAGGACTTAAAGTTACACGCCTTCCATCGCTCGAGACACTTCTTGTGGCGGTAACGGCTTCATTGTTCGAATTCAAAAATTGAACCGAATTGGAGGTCACCGTTGCAGGGTCGAGGGCGTCATTGAACTTTATAACGAATTTCGTATTTGTCGGAGACATAATACCCGGAGGCGGAGTTATAGATTCCACGTACGGAGGCATATAAGCACCGCTTTGTCCGAAATTCGTCATAGCCTCGGCATCAAACACACCGGAACCCACCGAAAAGTTGAGTTCATGACCTCCGTCGGACCTGCTACCGTCTATCGATCTTCCGGCATTGTCCAGCACGCCTTGTTTCAAAACAAGTGTATACATTCCGGCTGTCAGGCTCGAAGTAGGATTGAAGACAATCGCATCCGTTTGATTTTCTTCGATAGCTTCAGCACATGCCTGACCCAGAGCTTCACTGTTCGCACAATATATCACTGTACCCGCTATCTTTGTCGTACCATCATCGGGTGTAAGATAAATATTGTCATCCGCATCCGTCGGATCCGAATCATTGATCGTTGTCGAACCCATATCTTTACTCATAAAAACCGTTATATTCGTAGAAGGAGAAACATTAAACTGTCCGGGCCAAGGTATGGTTTCCATAACAAACGGTCTGTCCGAACCACCTTGTCCTGGGTCGCTGTTATTTACACATGCATTATCATTTATAAACATATCCACACCTGTTTTATCCGACGCGCCAACAATTTCAAATCGCACGCTCTCACAGTATCCCAACTTGAACGCTGCGAAATCATACGCGTTTTGGGCAGGTACACCCGAAATGATGTAAGTGCCGTCTACATCGGTGGTCGCGACCGCCGATGGCGCCGCCAAACCTCCCGGTATGACTGTCGCATCCTCAATATTATTATCGTTAAAATCTTTCACAGTTCCGCTAACGGTTACAGTAGTGTCCCCTGAAATCACATTCGCAACAAAAGGAGCACTCTGACACTCGGCTTCCGTCGATGCCGAGAAATCTCCACAAATCACGTCAGCATTTCCGTCCGTATCGGCTGCGACCAGATAGTAGCTGAAGGTCGAATCAACAGCCGGTATGGAATCAAATGGCACCGTAAACTTGAACAAAGATCCGTTTACTTGAACTCCGTTCAAGGATGAATCCCAGTTACCTTCGGAAAAGTATTTCAGTTTGAAATAGCCTCCGTCACCGATATTGTTAAATGCCGATAAGGGGGTGTGTGCATCGTTTATCGACGCATATATATTTACATCGTTCGAACCGTCCTTAATCGCCGTATGTACGGGGAAATGATCCACGAACGGTGCGTCGTCATCCTCAACATCATCCGATGTTACAGAGGAAGCACTCGAACATTTGATTTCACTTGTCGTCGCCGTTGTCACTATACAAGCTTTGTAAGGCGTAGCCTCATCCCACTCGCCACCGGCGCTGTCCGCAGAATAAAAAGACGACAATGTACCCGAAGTAAACGACCATGAATTAAAAAACATATGCGCATCACACGAGCTTCCTCCACAGCCCACGGTATCAACGTTCGCCGCGGTCAAATCCGTGGCGTCCGGCACAACATAGACTCGGTTTTGAGTGAAACCCGTAGGTGCGCTCTGAGACGCATTCGTCCAACTGGTAAAAAAATCATCTCCGCCCAATCCGAATACTGTCGTATCTTGATCCACTAAGTTTACGGCACTGATCGAAGTCTCCACATCGGGAGCAACGTAATTCGGAATAAATGTTTGCTCGGACTCTATGCCTCCGAAATTATTAAATTTAATGGTGGATCCTTCGCCTTCGATCACATTATTCGTACTGAAAATCACGATAAGTTGCGTCGCGTCACTCGGACTTTGGAACACCGAACTGGCAGTTGCACCGTTCTTCCACACACCTCCGTCCAAAGTGACACCCTCCGGATCATAACAATTTGTCGGAGGAAAACCCTGGCCACATAGAATACTATTAGCGTCCGTAAGAGGTTCCGTGAAGCCAACCGTAATGGTTGATCTGTCTCCTCCTCCTATATCCGGGTCGATCGCGATATAGTTTGCGGTTGCCGGATCCACAGCCTCAGGGACAGCGTAAGCCGTCGGTACCGCAACTATCATAGAATTTATGATCGCAAAAATACCGATTACGGAAGTTACTTTCCTAAAGAACAAAGAGTTTACAATTTTACCCATTTTATTTTTGGTTAAAAATTTATTTATGTTTTTAATTGTTATTTTTTAAAAAAATCTTTATATTTTAGCATTTTTTTACATTTTGCGCAATCATATATTTTTGGAGCTTCACCAGTTTTTGCGCCGGTGTTTACGCCCCCCGTCATTTTCCACCCACGACCTCCGTTATTCCCTCGCACCTTTTGACCTTCACTTCACCTACTTTCCCGAACCGCGCAGGTGAGCACGTGCATACCACAAAACATTTTCATTCTCACGCAACTCGAAATGGTGATTTTTGGCTTGTGACTGGTGTTTTTCGCCAGTTTTCGCCTAGCAATTTTGACGAATTTTTGTTAGTATTTTCTTCCAATAAACAACTAATTTCTAATCAAAAAACCATGAAAAATATCACTTCAACTATTGAAAATTTCTCCGATGAGAAACTCCTCTCACTTTGCAAAAAATACGGCACTCAAACAATTTTGTGGCGTCGCAAATTCATAGGGCTTTTGCCGGAAGTGAATCGCCGACAACTTTTTGTAAAAAAGGGGTTCGCAAGCATTTTTGAATTTGGCAAACGCATGGCGGGACTCAGCGAAAACCAAATTCGCTTGGCTATAAATATCGAAAAACGTTTTGAAGACAAGCCGACTTTGAAGGCGGTTTTTTCGGAAGGTGCTCTCAGCATCAATAAACTCGCGAGAATTGTCTCGATTGCAAATCCTGAGAACGAAGAATTTTTGGCGCAGAGCGCCAAAGTTTTATCAAACCGATCCCTCGAAGTTTTCGTCAAAGACATTAAACTCGCCTCTACCTTGCGAAGCCAAAATGGCTTATTTGAGCCACGAATCGACCCAAAAAGTCTGCACGTGCAGACCTCTGCCGAAGCGAAGCTGCGGCATTTGGGCGGACGAGATGAGTTGAGTGAGGAAGTTGAACGAGTGACGGTGATGAAATTCGGGTTGAGCGATGAGGTAGTGGGCAAGTTAAATGAACTGCATTCAAAAGGTCATGATGTGAATGAGATTCTTTTGGAAATGCTTGAGAAAAGAGAAGTGGAGATAGAGCAAGAGAAAGCCGAAATCGGAGAGATCGTGAGGGCGAAAGAAGAGGGAAGAAAAGCGTATATGGGGAAGCCGGCTGAACACATCCATCACACGATTCCGTTTTCATTGAGCCAAAGTCATGATCCGGCATTGTTGAGACCACTTTGTCGAGCTCATCATGATATTGTGCACAGTGTAAATTCGAATTATTTGGCAAAGAAAATGCTGTGAGGGCGAGGTGGAGGGACGAAGGTTGGAGTCGTGAGGGTGAGGCGACGAGGGCGCGAGGTGGTGAGGTTGCATAATGAAGATTTGGTGAAGATAAGAAGATAGTAAAGCTTTAGTGAAATATTGAAAATTCGCATAGACTTTTTTTGTGAGCAAGCATAGGATTCTCGGCGAACCTTGAACAATAGTCATATGTTACTACCTGCCCTCATATTTATCGCTATATTTGTACTGATAATATTTGAAGTGTACGATAAGGCTATATTGGCTTCGCTAGGTGCTATTTTGATGATCGCCTTTGGTGTAATCGACTTTCATCAGGCTATAGAAAGTATCGAATTTGAAACAATTATCCTGCTCATGTCGATGATGCTTCTTGTGGAGGTTTCTCGAGAATCAGGGATTTTTTCCTGGCTGACAGTCAAAATGGCAAGGTATTCCAAGGGGAATCCACTGCTTATATTTTTACTCTTTTCGCTTACTACAGCGTTTTTGTCAGCATTCCTGGACAATGTGACAACTATAGTACTCATAGTGCCCGTTACTATTTCTTTGGTCAAAGGCATGGGTAGAGATCCAAAACCATATATCATCGCTGAAATACTTTTTTCAAATATTGGAGGTACTCTAACCCTTATCGGTGATCCACCTAATATAATCATCGGTGGAGCGGTGAAATTAAGCTTTATTCAGTTCATACAAAATTTGTGGTTACCTGTACTCGCGTCATTGACAGTTATTATTTTGATATTTGTAACAACCCATTGGAAAAACCATTTCAAGCCGATCGCATCAGATTTGAGGAAATTGTTTTTGAGCCATGTGCTGATTCGTAAAATCGCATATAAATTTCTTCATATAGAGCTAAGTCGAGTATTTATGATCAAATCCATATCAGTTATTATACTTACGATACTAGGATTTTTCTTCCAAAAATCTCTCGGTGTTAATGTCGGAGTAATTGCATTTTCCGGAGCGATCCTTCTCCTGCTTATATCTTCCAAAGAAGTAAAGTTTGAGCATTCTCTCAGAAAAGTTGAGTGGGCAACCCTACTCTTTTTCTGCGGATTATTTGTAATGGTCGGCGCTATAGAACATGTGGGATTACTAGAGAAAATCAGCGATATGATTTTGCAACTTTCGGATGGTAAATATATCACTTTACTTCTTACTGTACTTTGGGTTTCAGGCTTTACCTCTATGATACTCGACAATATACCTTTCGTAACTTTAATGATCCCTGTGATTTTTAGCATCCAAGCTCAGATCGATCCAAATGTCGATGCATCACTACTCTGGTGGGCGCTCTCACTCGGAGCTTGTCTCGGAGGAAATGGAACTATGATAGGAGCTTCTGCCAACGTCATAGGTCTTGATCTTGCAAAAAAAGATAATGTGCATATTTCATTCCTACAGTTTTTTAAATATGGATTCCCTCTGACTATACTGTCCCTCGGACTATCTTCCGCTTACTTATTTTATCGCGTAATGATTTAGTATGCCTCATACATTCAATGACAGATTATCTCAATTATTCCGTGAGATAGAAATCGATCTCGGTACCACCGAGCTTTGTACACTCACTCTAGAGGCGCTTTATGATGCACTCAAGGACGTGAAATCCAACGACTTACATCATTTTTATTCACAGCTAAAAGAGTTAACTCTGGACGTGCAGGCGACGCAGCCAAAATACGCAATCATCATAGATAGTTTTTTTAAATTATTGAGGTATGTATATGCGCAGGACCACAAACATCCGGAACATTTTCAAGTGCCAAAAAAGATTTTCCTAAAATATTTAAAAGAACTAATCAAAGAAAAAAACCGTAGAAGACAAGAAATTATAAAAATATCTGAGAAGATAAAATTAAATGGGAAAACCATATTAATTTACAATCATAGCGGTACGCTTGAGCATGTATTGCTCCATGCAAAAAACAAAAAACAGAAATTTAAAATAATAGTGGCTGAACAAGATTTTGATAAAACAGGTCGGATTATCGAGTTCCTACATGCGAATTCAATCCCTTACAAAGTGGTACCTTCTTACATGGTTTCACATTTGGATGAAAATATAGATATGTTGTTTTTCGGAGCTTTGACACTAAAATCAACTATAGATTTTGTTATGGATACCGGAGCAAATGCGATTATTGCTCAGTTCCATTTGAAGAAAAAACCTATCTATGTGTTCCTTACGACAGGTAAATTTAGCCTATGGAAGGCCGAAAAACGCACAGAAATATTTACACATTCCAAGAATCGATCTCACCATACGAAATCAATTGATTTTGAACATATTAAATTTTCTCATGATAGGGTCGATGTAAATCTAGTGACAAAAATTATCACTGAAGAAGGCATATTCCATCCGGATGAAATCAAAAAAGTATTCAATGAGAAGCTGAAAAAAAGATTGGATTTTGAGAAGAAGATGAAGACTTAAAAAGGGCCGCCTGCGGCGGCCCTTTTATTAATTCCGTTTTTAGTCTTGCCTCTATTTAGTATCCGGTACCTTGATACCCTACGTTGACCGTTGCAATGTCAAAAGAATCTACCAAGTATCCATCAGTCCAATCCGCAGAAGTAGCGTTGTGATTTAAATCTGATCTATCACTCCATATAAAATCTGCCGAAGCCAAGCTTGCAATAGTTCCGGTCGCAAGACTCGTATCACGATCTGCAGTTAATGTTATTCCAACAGATTGAGATTCAAATGAATTTGTTACAAGGAAGTCTGCTTTGAGAATATAAGTAACGCTGCCGGAATTTGGAACTTGTTGTATTGAGTCAGGTGTTATTACCACTTTTCCAGCAACTACAGAGGCTCCCGCCGCATTCAAAGGCGTACTTTGATTCTTCACGTAAAGCTTGTAATTTGAAGACATCACACCTGCTGTTTCGCTAACATTGAATGTCATTTTTTGCCATTCAACCGTACCGCTACTATCAGCCGCAACTGTAAACTCATATACCTCATATTTACTTTGTTGTACACCTCCTATAGATTTACTGGACAAGTTATAAGTAATAGTGGGTTTAGTCTTACGTGTTACGTATGATTGTATGCGAGGACTACTCAATGTAGCATTATTTGTCAGTGAGCTTGATCCGATATTTACACCTATAGAGTTCGATAAGAATTCTACATATGTGCTCGAAAGTCCCGGTAAGTAAAGATTTAACACACCTCCTGTTTGAGTTAATGTAGTTATATTTTGTATAGCTGCATAAACTCCAAGACTATGCTCTCCATTGTTTGCCAGTGTGTAACCAAATCCACTGAATGTAACAAGGCCATCCGCAGATCCACCTGAATCACTCATAGATCCTGTATCTATAACCGTACCATTCGCTTCATCGACTAGGAAGAATGTTCCAAATCTAGATGCATAATTTGCACTGTCATCATCATTGGCAAGTACCAATTTACGTAACTGTA
Organism: Candidatus Peregrinibacteria bacterium; assembly: GCA_030700255.1. NCBI lineage: Bacteria > Candidatus Peregrinibacteriota > Candidatus Peregrinibacteria bacterium. The sequence continues at coordinate 15,999 of JAUYJN010000003.1, forward strand.
CATCATCATTTACCGGGTGGATTTCAAGTTCTGCAACTTTCTTCGCACAACCCAAGTAATTGCTGCAAGTACCGGTAGGAGTTTTGATACCGTCATAATTGTTATCATTTCGCGAATCAAATGCGATTACGATTTCAGCAGTACCACTAAGATCAAAGTTTGCACTTGCTATCGCATCATTTGGACTACATCCGGATATTTGACAATCAGGGTAAGCTACGGTCGCATCATTATTATTTAAATCTTTGGCTGCAACATTTGTAACAAACAACTGTATATCGTCCGCCGGATCCCAAGCTGTAGATATAGTACCTCGAACATCGAACAGTCTAAATCCACCACTTGGTACAACTATATTAAGACCTGTAAATTGAGCTGTATCGTCAGAACCAAGGTTTTGAATATTTCTCACAACCATCTGACCTGTATCGTGATCATAGACACCGATTCCGGTTATAAGCGAACCATCAACATCAACTATTCCATCCTCTACTGTAAGAGCTGTAACACGAACATCTCCAGTATCATTTGCCTCAAGTTTGAATGTCATAAGTAGTACATCAATCGCTCCTACGACAATAGTTTGTCCATCTGAATATCCGTCTTGTCTAGCGAGCACAAATCCACCCTCTTCTATAGTAAAGATTGAACCTGTCGCAGAACCATTGATTTCACTTGATGTTATATCATCACCATTTTGGTAGTACTCAGCTGCAAACCAGCTAGATGGAATATTGTCGAATGAAAGTGAGAATGTTTCACCCGCACTCACAAACCTACTCAAATCTGCAGTTATAGATAACATATTTAATCCGGCATGAAGTTGGAAGTTATCACTAAATGTATAATAAGCATTTGCAACTGTACATGTAGGACTTGAGAATGATCCGGCACTCAAAGATGCAAGTATGTTTGCACCACCGGCAGCCATACGAGATCCATTCCATATTTTAATATCATCTATTTTTGCTTTTATAACATTGTTAAGAGTAACCGTATCAGCACAAATCGCTGAATCCATAACTGTCGTTCCATTTGCAGCTGTACGCAATGCCGTATCCATATACACTCTCATTTCATTTACATATACCTCTGAACCAACAGTCAATTGTGCAACCAAGAATGTTACATTGTCCGTATCCGGAGGAAGATTTGTCGAGGACGGTGAAGATGAATGACGCGCAAATGTAATATTTCCAGCTTTGATTATGTATGTAGATAAATCTCCATTTGAAGGATTTACTCTATTAACATTTAGTGCAAATGCTCTGGAAGAGTTTGCAAGGAAAGCCGTGATATCGTTGTCAGTATCGATTTTTAAACGAATAGTATCATTATCATCACCACCAACGATGTCTGCTTTTACTTTGAAATCCTCGCTATCACCATCTTGTAATAAATATCCTCCATCAAGGAATGTGAATCTCAAATGATCATCCATCGGAGTTACTGTGTTTGAGACTTTTTCACCAAGATAATAAATCGCCGCATTATCCAAAGAAGTAAAATCTCCACTTCCATTAATTTCAAAATCCATATTTGATATCACCAAATCCTCTCTATTGTCAGAGTTATTTTCAAGTGTGAACTGACCTATCGTTACTTGACTATCACCAACATTAACATTTGCGGTGCTACTACCATCATTTGAAAATGTAATATTACCTGCCGTATACGAAGATGTAATCATGTAGTTACCGAATATTGGGAAGCTACCCTGGACAGTATCCGCATCAGAAGAAATATCAGACGCCGATCTAAACCCAAGAGCATTTTGTAAATTTGCACCGACAGTCGAACTCATAGAGGCTTTAATATCTACAAGCACTGTCTGACCTTCCGGTATTAAAATATAATCACGTCCAAGATTCATACCGGCGTAACCATCTGAATTTATAGTACGACTTGAACCAAGCATAAATCCATCAACTGAAAACCAAACATTACTGAAATTATTATGTGAACCAAGTCCGGTTCTCCATAAATTCGCTCCGTTGAATTGCACATCATCACCAAGTGCAGTAAGTGCAAAAGTAGTATACTCAACTGCTGCGGCATCCGCAGGAATCATAGTCGGAACCGGGGTTGATGGCGCAACCGAAATCATCAAAGTTGAATTGCCATTTGAAGGTGTAGTATTAGTTGGTTGAGTATTTGTATTAGTATCAATTGGCTCGCTTCCTTCGCCTTCATCAAAATAAGTTGCAGCTCTATATAACATAGTGATGAATTCAGCACGATTTATCGTGTCAGCCGGCCGCGCATGACCGGTTAAATCTCCACGTAATATGTCATAGGCACATGCACTCTCCATATATGGTGCATACCATGCATTGTAATCTATATCAGGGAAAACCGTATTACATTCACCGTCATTTAACGCAAAACCAAAGGAACGCATAATTGCGGCCAGCGCCTCAGCCCTGGTTGGATTGTTAGCAGGTCCGAAGTACCCACTGGGAAGACCTCTATAATCCGTATAACCGGTCAAAACACCAAAATTCACACCTGTTTCCACATAAGAATAAAACCAGTCATTTTGACGTACATCCGAAAAGGATGGACCGTTTGATGTATCGAGTGGAACTTGCATAGCAGTTACGGTCATTTTCGCCAGTTCTGACCTTTTTAGTGGGATACCGGGATAAAAAAGATCCCTAGAATCAACTACCCCTTCATTCACAGACCAAGTTAAAGCCTCTGAATAATAAGAATTATACGGTACATCGCTAAATGCATTAGCAACGGGCACAACCGGAGTTGTAAATCCCGAGATAAGTACACTTAGTACTACCATAGTCATAGACCTAAATATTTTTCGAATAATGTTCATATGTTTGATTATTAACTATTTATTATAATACAATATTTTTATGTGATAGGCAAGCCTGGTTGCCATATTAAAATTTTCTTTCATAAATATAAAATGCACCTATTTTTAGAAGGTTACGTTTTTGTTTCTATATATCTATTCGTATTTATTTATTCCAAGGCATTTTACTAAGCAAGATCGCCATACCGCAAGTGCCACTGAGGCCTGTGAACAGCAGGCCGGCTCCTACTTCCCCTTGTTTACCGGGCAACCAATTAATTTCCATGCTTCGAGCCCGCCCTGTACATTGACTACATTTGTAAGTCCTAAAGATTTCAAATTCACACAACCTTTCCGGCTTCGCATTCCGGTACCGCATGATACATATATAGTGTCATATTTTTTCAGTTCTTCTATATGTTTCGATAATTCATCCAGTGGAATATTTTTGAGTCCATTTATGTGACATGCTTTATATTCTCCATGAGTTCGCACATCTAGAAACAATGCATTCTCATGCCCTTCTTTCAAAATATTCTCAAATTCTTTGGCTGTGATTTCTTTCATAATTTTATGTTTAAATTTTACACTTGTACTATACCCATGGGAGTATACAATTCAAGATAAATCCAAGTCAAAACTCTATACAATATATACACTAATAATACTTAATTAACTTTCTTACTATGAAAAAGAAAATCTTACTACTTCTCGTGACCGTAGCCGCAACTATGTTAGTACTAGCCGGATGTGCTGATATTAGCGATCGTACAAATCCGGAATTCGGAGGCATAACAAATTCCGGAATGATCCAAATGATGGATACTATGGACTATGACTGGGGAGATGTAAATATTGCAGGTGGCTACGCAACACATGATTTTATGATGAAAAATGACAGTGATGTGGATCTTTATCTCAAAGGTGCGGCAACTTCATGTATGTGTACAACTGCCGAGATAGAACTTCCGGATGGCACAACTTCACCAAAATTCGGGATGCACAACAATCCTATGGATTGGGTGTATGCAGTAAAACCAGGAGAGGAATTTACTATCCACACCGTATTTGACCCTATGGCTCATGGACCGCAAGCGGTTGGTCCTATCCAAAGAAGCGTTGTACTTATAACAAGCTCTGAACCGAGTGAGATCGCCAAAGAGAATTTCCAAGAAAAAAGAGGAACTGTTACAGGATTCTCACTCAAAGGTAATGTTCTTTCAAAAGAAGATTTTGAAAGCATGCACGAAGTGGGGGGAAATGTGATGGAGGATGGAGGCATGATGAGTGATGAAGATATTGAAGAAGCTATGGATGCAATGATGGGTGATCACGATGACGATGAATATGATGATTTACCTGCGTATGAAATAAGTGTCGTAGATCTTATGAAATCAATTCTTGGGAAAAAGAATATAAAAATCGTCGATGTACGTGAAGATTCTGAAGCTAAGGACACAGGCGTAATCGAAGGTGCAATTCACCTACCGGTTGGTTCTATATCCATGGATGCGATGACAAAAAATGGGCTCTCAAAAGATGATCAAATCGTCGTGTATTGCGCGAGTGGGAACAGAAGCCGACAAGCTTATGAGCTACTAACTACACTCGGATATACAAATGTAAAAAGTATGCATGGAGGTCTCACGCATTGGGTAGAAGACAAATTACCGGTTGTAAAATGGAAAGCTTTGGTGGAAGACGCAACTACTGAGCAAAAAAAAAATTCTAATTTAGAAGGTGCAAAGATAACTTTTGATCGCGACTCTGAGGACATGGGGATTGTATCTCCAAAAGCAGTCACTAAAACGATATTTATAGTAAAAAACGAAGGGACTAAGACACTTGAAATTGGGACTATATCTACAAGTTGCGGATGCACTAGTGCTGAAATTGCAAACAAAAGTATTGAGCCTGGAAAGAGTACGGAGATGGTTGTTACATTTGATCCGACCGTACACGAAGAGCCAAAGGATAAATTCAAAAGAACTGTTTTCCTAGAAACAAATGACCCAAATATGCCGGAAGCATCTGTGAATATTTCTGTAGATATCGATGAATCTAAAATGTAAATTAAGAACCCCGCGCGTATGCGCGGGGTTCTTAAGTCCGGAGTGATAAAAACTGGGATATAGGTAAAAAATAGTTCCTCTTTTTGTTTAGTTTCGGCTTTGGCTTACTGAGGGGCTTAGGCTTTGGCTTAGGTAAGCTATTGAACATGGTTTACATTTTAATGCTCAAATCTATGTTTAAAAAAAGGCTTGTGTATGCGGTTCGATAAAAGTGAAAAAGAAAACGAGGGGATGTGACGAATAACTCGTTTTCACAAAACAATTCTTCAGAACAAAATGAGGGTACAATCCAACAAGAAAATACTAAAACGGCTTATACAAGCCCAACTCAACCACTTTTTCCCCGGGGAAAATTTTGTGGCGGAGGCAATCTTTATCATTCCGCTCGTCCTTAAAACCGATCTTTCCCTTCATCCTCTGGGAAGTCTATCTTTCCCTCCTCAACTTTTTTGAAATCAAAATGGCTTCCCTCCGCCATTACACGAGGCTAAAAGTGTTCGTCCGAACACTTTTGAAAGTTAGAAAACGGGGAAGGTGAAAAAAGACGGTAGACGGAAAGGCTTACAAAGGTACCGATGCTTAGCTCAGCGCAGTTATTTCAGCAACAAAAGGCGCATGAATTCAAATCATTGTGATGATTGATTATTTCTTGGAAAATTTCTAGGAACTATTTTTTACCTATATCCCGAAACTTACTTCTTTGTTGCTTGCATTATTTTACCTGTTTCTAAATCGTGATAAATAACATTAAGAACATTTAGTTTTCGGACAACAAAACTACCATCCTTGTCGATATCGCCTATCTGATTCCACACCTTATTTAGCGATTGGTATGAGCTTGCTTGCTCCGATAAAACTATCGTTGGAACATTCGTGATTGAATATTTCTCTAAAAGCTCACGCCCATCCGCTTCACTTATATCAAATGTTTTTTCTGAATTAATATACATACCAAATCCTTTTAAAATTGATTTTTGGACAACTTTAACATCATAACAAGTTGCACAACTACTGTCCGTCAAAAATATAATATCCACCAAACCTTTTGTTATTGAATCCTGCAAATCAAAATACGGTGCCTGCGCTTGCTCCCATACAAGTGTACTTTCATCAATCTCACGTGCCCCTGTTTTAAGCACACTCATCAGTGGTAATTTGATTTTCTCATCAGTTTCAAGCACGAGAGACGGTAGATGTGTTATGTTATATTTACTTATCATAGCTTTGCCATCCGCCTGCGAAGCGTTTATCGATTTCTCTTCAAAATCAACATTTTGTGCTAAGATACCTTTTTTCTGTGGATCCAAAGTTACACATTGTGGACAATCTTCAGGAGTTATCAAAGTCAAAGTACCCTCCTCCGGCTTAGTCAGATCTATAGCTTCATCGAGCTTCCCACCAACCGTTGAAGTAAAAAATAGCATCGCTACCAAGTTGGCAAACAGTACAATTGCTAAAATAACAATAAGGATATTATTATAATTCAATTTTGTCTTTTTTTGTTTATCTTGAGACTTTGTTTCAGTTGATTTCATAATACGTAATTAGTATTTAATTTGTTTAGAACATTTAGCAGCCCCCTACCATATCCGGAACACCTTCACTTGAGAAATCAACTGCTGCCCCACCACCGCTGAGCCCGACCTTTGCCTGCTCCAATTTACTACTCAAATTGCTAAGCGCATATGTCTGATAAGAAAGTATTATTACGGCGACTATAAGTAGTATCGATGTTGTTTTTTGTGAAAACATTTTAAAATTATTAAAAATTATTTTTTATTTATGTAGTATTCGGCTTACTAGCAACCCCCTACCATATCTGGAGAATCCTGCGGCACGAAACCTGATTCCTGAGCTTTTTTATTTAGATTTTTAAGTTCTAAAGGAGTTAAATCTTTTGTAAGGTATTTGATATCCGGTGTAAAATCAGCCGAGTCTCCTGCAAGCTCTGTAGCCATTCTTTCTTGCATCTGCTTCGGAAAATAAAGACTCTTTTGTCGCATTAATTCATAAGAAATTTCAGCATTAGTTATTTCCGGATAATTACGTATCAAATATGCCGCAGTACCTCGCATACCTATCGAATGCGCACATCCGCACGTTGGAGTCCCATCTTTTCGAACTAAAGTTTTTACACCACAACAAAATTCACAAGTTATCAGTGGCTCGGTTCCAATCGCTATGTAACGTTTCATCTCCTCAGGATTTAGCTCTATAGGATGAGAACCTTGTTTCGGCGCCATAATGGCAAGCTTGCTAATTGAAGCGTTAATCGCCTTTACACCGGAATAATCCAGTCCCAGTTCCTCACCATAAAATGGTATTTCTAAGGGAACCGTAAGGGCATACACATCTTTTGCGAAATCGCCCGATAGTTCAACCCCCATACTATGTTTACCAAGCATCTTATTACCCATCGATATTGCCATCGCCTGGTTCGAGAAAAACAGAATGATAATCAACGCCACTGCGGATTTTTGAAAAACCAAATGTCTATCTATAGAAGGGAGTTTGCGTGGCTGGATTCCTCTCCATAATAAAATAAGTCCTATAATTAAAATCACCAATGCAACAATTCTGAAAATCCAAAAATACGGGACCAAAACTAAAACCGATGTAGATAAACCAAAGTATGCGAGGAAAAATATCGGACAAACCGGACATAACAATGTGAAGAAACTTAGCAAACCAGAGCCTGAGCCAATAGCGCATGCCATTGTATTTGTCTTTTTAGCGAGGAAAAACATCCCAGCTCCGAATCCAAATACCAATGCGAAAAGAACAGTGAAGATGATATCAAGAACTTTCACCTCAGCCATGTAGAGAATGGAATAATTAATTATTGGCAATGCCCACATACCGAGGAAAAACATCTCAAGTGCAAATACTCCCAATGCAAATAATATTGCATATATCCAAAATTGTTCGGAAGAGAAAATGAATCGTTGTTTTGAAATATTTTTTACCATTTTACATGTTTGATTAATTCGCTTTAATCATTAATCTGTTTCGCAGCTATGCTTACTTCTTTCATATTTTATTTTCAACAAATAACTAATTTTACTGTACTACGTTACCTTTGAATTTAAATTTCACCTCAGGCAGTACGGTAGAATTTGTTTTTAGTATAACCTCACGTGTAATTGGCCCAACTCCACCGGGTCCATGAGCCATAGGGTCGAATGTCGCAGTTAATTTCGCGGACTCCCCGGATTCCAGAACCTGGTTAACTTGTGCTATTGCATTGCCATGTGCCGGCATCTTAAGTGTTGGCGAAACTATGCCATCATTACTTTCAACAACCGCTTCAGTACACATGCATGTAGTAATCCCTTCGGATATAACTATAGAGTCCTGTCCGGAATTTTTAAATGGAAATTCAACACTTACCTTCCCCCCATTGATTGGAATATCTCCGAAGTCATAGTCATTGTTATAAATCGTAATTGACGAGGCTGATTGAGTACCCTTCATTGCCTTTGCATCATCCGCTTCAGAGTTACCACCACTACAACCAACCACAAGTAATAATACCGGTAGGAGCAATGCTAGCTTTAGACTTTTCTTCATATTATATTCAGATTAGAAATTACTTAACAACCATAACCATAGGTTATGGTGACATGATCTTACTATCAAGAGCTTTCATTGTCAAATAAAGTTGGCTCATCAAACACTTTGGGTAAACTTTTTCAGGCTTTTTTAGCTGGTAGATGTGGTTTAAAGGATAATACAGAAGTCTTGATTATCCCACAACTTATTTTCTCACCTCCAAAAGTGTTCACGTGAACACTATGAAGAATTTTGTGGGCTAAAAAGTTAAAATTAAGTGTGGCATACTTTTTTAAACCACCTTTCCCTCAAGTACCACCTACCTACAGCCAGCCCCACTCTACCTAAGTGCCAGTTTTCTGTGTTCCAAATAAAGCAGATCTGTTTTTGTAGGCTCGCGATATATTCCCGCATGTGTAATCCTATGATGAAGCTTGCACAGCGCTATGAGATTGTCGTGAGATTTGGTCTTCGCATAGCCATTTTTGTGATGAAACTCCGTTGCCGGCCTTTCGCAATTCGGACTGCTGCACCTGCCACCTGTTTTTGTGAGGGTTTCTGTTCTTTTTTGTTTTGGGATGTAACGAGTGATTTTCTTAGATTTCTTCACCGCCTTTGCCTCACGATCTACCGCCTCCGCAATTCCCCCGTCACCCTCCACCTCAGCCTCAGCTCTACCGCCCACAATCTCCGCAATTCCCCCGTCACCCTCCACCTCTTCAAAATTTTCCCCGGGGAAAAGGTGGTCGAACTGGGCTTGTATAAGCCGTTTCAATATTTCTTTGTTGGATTGCACCTTCATTTTGTGTTTCATTTTTTCAAGTTGATATCGCATCACGCCGTCGAGCTCAATTTTCATCGGCGCACGTGAGATTTTACCTC
>JAUYJN010000004.1 GCA_030700255.1 Candidatus Peregrinibacteria bacterium
GGGTGATCGAGGATGATAAAACGAGTGAAGGAGAAGTTGAGGTGGCAGCAGATTGTGGGACGAAAGTTGAAAATGCGGTGAAAAACGGGTCAGCGCGCAAAAAACTTCAACTTAATCTTTCCGAAAATACGCTTAACCAACTTTTGGAATTGCAAGAAAAAGGGCTTAAAATAGACGAATTGTTCAATGAATTCTTACAAAAAAGAAACCAAGGAATCGCGGAGGAGAAGGCGGAGATTGAGCAAGAGATAGCTATAAAAGAGCAAGAAAAAATGGCGAATGGCGAAGAAGTATCGAGGTATGTGCCACGAAAAGTTAAGGAAATTGTGAAAAAAGAATTCGGCACAAAATGTGCGGTGCGGAATTGCGAAAAAAACGCTGAACAGATTCATCGAACGAAGCGATTTGAGCTTACCCATAGCCACAATCCGTATTTCATGGCGCCATTCTGCAAAGCGCACCATGACATCGCTCACTCGATTGACGAGAGGTTTTTGAAGATGAAGGGGGGAAAGTGATGGTGACGGGTGAGGTGGGGAAAAGTGAGGTGAAATCATGAAAGTTGCCAGGTGGAAGCGAAACGAAGGTTGGAGGCAGGTAACAAAACCGCACCAAAAAAACAGACCTCGTTATTTGAAAAATGGTGAAGCTTTAATTCAATCGCTACTACAGAATATCTTGTAAATTAGTAAAGGGATGGTATCTTTACCTCTAAGATTTTTAATAAAAAAACATGTCTGACTCTGCTGGGAAATGGCCTGAAGAAGCTAGTCTTGAAATTGGCTCGGCGACGAAAAAAGGCCGAGATACTAATGACTCAGTAACTGGTGGTGGTTACGATTATGACGCTATTGCAAATGATGAGCTGCCACCGAATCGGCATGACCTATTGGAGGCTATAAACCTAGGGGATGCTGTTTTAAAGCAAAAAGCCAGATCAAAACCAAGAAGTGAAGAAGGTAATGAAGAGCAAAGTTTGATTGGCAAACTACTTAAAGCCGCCGAAAGATTTCCCAATCTCACAAGGGAGCAAGAGCAAGATCTCGGCAAATTATCTTTAGAAGGCGAAAATGATGATATAAAAGCCGCTGCTCGACTTAAACTTGTACAACATAACATACGACTGGTTATATCTGTTGCAAAAAAAGAATGTTGGCGAGCACCCCACCTCCCATTTGCAGATTTAGTCCAGGAGGGCTTCTTTGGGCTTATGCGTGCGGCCGAAAAATTTGAATATCATCGTGGAGTTAGATTTTCCACCTATGCTGTATGGTGGGTAAAGCAAGCGGTAAAGAGAGGAATATCCGGACAGTCTCATCTAATTCACCGAAGTATAGATGCCGTAAAAGATACAAATAAAATCATGATGACTATAAGAGCAATGACGAATGAGCTCAATCGTGACCCAACACCCAAAGAGATTGCAGCGCGGCTAAATATTAAAATAACAAAGGTAAGAGAGCTTCTACTGATAAGCCTACACCCACTCTCATTTGAAACGCCTATTGGAAAAGATAGTAAGAATACACTTGGAAATTATATTTCTAATAATGGGGCTGAAGTTGTTGAATGTCCCACTGATAACAATCAATTAAGGGCACGACTAAATGATGTACTCGCTGACCTGCGTCCACGTGAAGAAAAAATAATGAGATTGCGATTTGGATTACCATGCGAAGGATATCCGAAGCTACGCGCCCCAATGTCATTTGAAGAAATTAGTAAAGAATTTGGCCTCACCCGTGAACGCATTAGGCAGATCGAAGCTCAAGCTCTTGGCAAATTGCGGCACCCAACTAGGAAACGCCAACTAAAAGATTTCACAGAGTAACACTGCATCTTGTGTTGACAGAGGTGTCTACATACTACATTTTGGTCTATTTAATGTTGCAATAGAAAAGATTGTTATATAAACTCATTGTGGGTGAAAAATATTGAGCAAAAGGGGCTTTGATCGCAAGATCAGGCCTTTTTTGTTTGTCTATAGACACCGGTAGACAAAGTTTTGCACAATACTTACTTTAGCGTTAAGATGTCTATTGTCTGATATATTTATATTATCAAGGCTATTGATGAGGTCGACTATCACAATTACATTTTTGTTTCTAATGGCCGGAGCCTTGATTGGTGTGCTTTTTAGCACCCAGTTTACAGAAAACCTCCTAATCCCCGGTTCACACCCAACCGAGGTGATAGAAGCTCAGCATGAGCTCGTTATGCTGTATACTGAGGAACAGGGTGTGCTCAAGAGCCAAATTACAAACCTCCGTTCTTCTATCGCTGATCTGCAAGAACAAAATTCATATTTTATACCAACGGAAGAGCAAAACAAATTAAATAAAATTAAATCGGATCTTGGGCTTACACAAATCACCGGCCCCGGGATCGAAATAATTTTTGAAGACTCCCCTACCGTAAATCGTCCAGAGCTCGATGTAAATAACGATGCACTAATACACGCCGCCGATCTAAGAGATTTGACCAATTTGATATTTTCTACAAATACCAAGGGAATTGCCATAAACAACCAGCGTATAATATTTAGCTCCCCTATCAATTGCGTAGGCAATACGATCCTTGTAAATAACTTTAACATGCTTCCACCATTTACAATTTCAGTTGTCACCGATAATCCAACTGAGATATTGCGGCTTCTTACTGATGACAAACTACTTTTTGATATATACAGAAGGGTAGAGGATCATGGTATTGTGCTAAAATTTCAAGCCAAAGATTCAATTTCACTTCCACTATATAATGGGAATTTTAGAACGGATAACCTGGCGAAAATTACAGAAATACAACAATAATTATCTATAAAAATGGGTTCAAAGGAATACAAACAGTTAAAGCCTCTTCTCATAATAGTTGGAGCCCTATGCGGATTTTTTATAGTTTTGCAATTTCGCTCTTTTAAAGAAGTTGAAAATATAGTTCGTGATAGCAATGCAAATAATATTTTTCGTGAAATACAGGTTTTGAAACTTACAAACGATGAGCTCAAACAAGAAATTGTCGAACTGACTCTCGAATTAGAAAATCTGACGGATGGGCGTTCATTTCTAGAATCTATTCGTACGGCACTTGAGAAAAACAGAATCATCGCCGGGCTAACAACTGTGCAAGGCCCCGGGATAATGATGACATTGGATAAAAAGATTGATACGTCATGGCTTGTAGATACGCAAAACGAGCTATGGACAGCAGGGGCCGAGGCTATCGCAGTAAATGGTATTCGGCTTTCGCCGTATACCAAAGGGTTTGAAAATTTCAACGGACAGATTTATTTAAATAAAGTCCCAATTCGTGTGCCATACAAAATAGAGGCCATAGGTAATGCGGATGTATTGGTGAAAATACTGGTACAGCAAGGATCTATCTCCGCTCGCATCTCAAATGTTTACCCTGGTATCAAAATAAATGTCAGTCAAATTGACAGTATTACAATGAATGCCGTTAGATAACCTATTTACTCATCAACCAGATAATTGGCTGCAAAACTATCAATGAGATTGCTAGGATTGCGAAAATCCATTTATTGAGCTGCTCGCTCTGCACCAATCGACGAGCTTTTTTGAGTTGGATCTCACGCTTTTCTATTTGCACCTTTAGGCCGGATTCAAGTTTACGAAATTGCTCCTTCTGCTTTCTGTATTCAAGCATAGGAATCATAGACTCTATTTGAGCCTCAAGTTGCCCTACTTTGTAATTTGCCGACTCTATGCGCTTTTGGTTCAATCTGTGTTCTTCTTTTAGTTCCTCATATAGTTTCTGATAAATCCCCTCAGAATAATAATATGCAAACTGAGAAGATGAATTTTGCGGGGCGTACGGAGTCATGCTTGGAGCGGTGTTTTGAGCAATGTGTAACGGCCGAATCACAACATTTTCTTCGATTTTGTCATTGTGCAAAACTTGTTTTCCAAGAAGTGACAACACCTTTTCCTGCGTCTCAGTCAATGACGACCCCGTGTCTACTTTGTCTACATCGTGTCTACTCGTGTCTATATTGATTATACCATGATTTTCGCCAGTTTCTAGGCCCTGATGTTGTCTAGTCGAATCTTCGAGGACACCTTGCTCACGAGCCTTCTTAAACATCCTAACCTCCTCTTCATCTAGCCAAATACGGCCATTCACCTTTCGGCTATACAAACGCTTATTTTTCACGTGTCTATCGAGTGTTCTTTGACTAATTGACAAAATATCAGCAGCCGCCTGCCTGTCTATCCTCCCATCCATGTTTTGTCTACTTTGTCTACTCATGTCTACTCGTGTCTACATTATATAATACAATATTTTTAAGGAAGTGCCACCACCTATCTTGCAGACATTTTACCACACCTTTTTGGATTGGCAAATAAAGAGTGTAACAAAGGGTGTGACACTCTTCTATAGACATGTCAATAGACGTCTATAGACAAAGTTTTGCACCGCCAACCTAGACATGTCTACTTATTCTTTGTACAGTTAGTCTGTCTACTTTGAACTGACAAAAAATAACTAATGCATACTTTTCTGAAAATTTGCTCCAAGATACTTATCCTCCTACTTGTGCTCGGGTTACTTGCGCTTGGGTTAATAAAATATTTTGTATTTGGAGTTCATACAAATATCAAAGCCGACATCGGACTCAAAAAAACAAACGCTGTATGGATGGCTCATGAATGGGTGCAAATAAAATCTCCGAATGAAAAGGTTCACACCCTACTTTCTGAAATGATAAGTAATGACATTTCACTTATATTCCTACATACAGGGCCAATAGGGGATGATGGCATCATACCGGAGTCTCGTTATCCGGAGGCTAAAAGGTTCTTGGAGATGTCCAAAAGCTTTGCTCCGGATATGAAATTTCACGCTTGGATAGGGCAGGTACGCAACGAATTACATATCGAGAATCCGGAAATCCGACAAAATATTATCAAAGATTCAATTCACTTAATCAAAGACATCGGTTTTGATGGAATTCATCTAAATATAGAACCTATGCAGTCAGACCCTGATTTCGCACTACTTATCTGGGAGTTACGTCGAGAATTTGAAGCAGAGGGGGTTCCGGCGGAGCTCTCTGCAGCAATCAGCCCCATAGTGCCGGAATTGCCGATAAAGGCTCTTAAACTGATCTCCAAAGACTCATTTCTTGGCCATGATCTATCCCTCAACTATAGCAGCCTAAAATACACAAAAGAAATAGCAGGAAACCTCGACTACGTCGTTATGATGAGTTATGACACAAGCTTTAAAGATCTTAAACTTTATAAATGGTTCATGGAGCAAGAGCTTATATTTTTACTCAAAGTAGCTCCTGGCAAAGCGCTCATGGGGATCCCATCTTACGAAGATGTCCGCAATAATTTTGATTCCAATATAGAGAATGTAAGTACCGCCATAGATGGAGTGAAAATCGGACTGCAAAATATACGTACAAACCCTGACGATCTCATAGGCCTCGCTATCTATGCCAGATGGACAACAGATAAATCAGAATGGAAGACCTGGCGCGAAAAATGGCTTGGAGTAGTTAGCCGTTAATAATATATTACCCACTATGATTCACTTAAAAACATTTTTACACGCAGATACTTTAGCAGGACTTCTTCCGGATGGATGGGAGACCGCTCTCAACGAACTGATCTTGGCTGCAAACAAAAAACTCATAGCTCTAAACCATATAGATGAGGCTTCCGTAGAGATTATCGAAGTGAACTTTCAGTCAAATGACCAAATCGCAGAAGTAAATAAAAATCTTCGATCTATCGATAGTCCAACAGACGTACTCTCACTTCGACTAACTGATTCACTACACAACAACGAAATACCAAATCTCCCTGAGGAAGTTTTTGGCGAAATCTACATATCACTCGAAAAATGCCAAGAACAAGCCGATGAAATCGGCCAAAGCTTCATCACTGAACTCACCTTCCTAACCCTCCATGGCATCCTACATATATTCAACTACGACCACATGACCCCCGAAGAAGAAGAAGAAATGATGAGCATCGCCTATGAGATTTTGCGTAGAACTTAGCGTGAAATGACCAGAGTCATCTATAATCTTGAAATCCTAAATGTTTGACCAGTAGGCTTATTTGTGGTATAATTATACGATTTAGATTTATAAAGATTTAAAAAATGTCAAAAAAGATGAAACCAATTAGGTTACTCGTTGTCGCTCTCACACTCGTTGTGATAGGAGCAATCTTATTTAGCACGATGCCGGATAATATAAGTGCACGCTTGAACGGCACATCTAGTGAAATTGGAAACGTCCAACATTTTTCAAATCAGTAATTGACTTCAAATAGCAGATTTTATATACTCCCCGTGCTTTGAAACGGATGTTTTACTGATAATAAAGCGACAATCAGGAGTTTGATACACATCGGGGTGTAGCACAGTTGGCTAGTGCGCGCGGTTTGGGACCGCGAGGTCGAAGGTTCGAGTCCTTTCACCCCGACCAGAAAATACTGAACGAAGCTCGAACCTATTTTAGCGGAAAGTATGGATGCTAGCATCCATAAACTTTTCATAAAACAATCAGCAATCTATAGTCCTCACCGCCTTTTTCTTGAATTTCTTAAACTTTTCATGTATATTGCACGTTGCATTATGCAATACGCAATAAATTCACTAATATGCCAAAAAATACAAAACAGCAAATAATGGATTCTATCCTACGCTACGGACAAATTACCGTGAAGGAAGTGGTGGAGCAGTTTGATATTGAAAGGCGCATGGCTCAATACCATCTCAAAAAACTGATAGAATCCGGTTCAGTAGAAAAAATAGGGAAAGTTCCCCGTGTGTTCTATGTTCCCACAATAAGAGCTCTGCCAATTGATCGAACAAAATCTCAAGAGAAAGCAGATTCCACAATGATATTTGGGAAAGAGGAGAGGATTATTGATGATAATTTTCTGCTCATTACTCCTTTGGGTAAAAAGGTATATGGAACTGCCGGCTTCACGAAGTGGTGCCAAGAGCGTGAGTTTTTGGTTGACCAAAAAGCTAAAGAATATGTTGAGCTTTTCAAAAAATATGAAAAACAAAAAGAAAACGGCTTTTTTAATGGAAAAGAAAAACTCAAAGAAACATTCCATGATTCTATTTTGGATGGCATGTGGTATATGGATTTTTACGCTTGGCCTATTTTTGGGAAAACAAAACTTGGACAACTCTTACTGTATGCGAAACAAGGTCAGGATCGAAAATTGATTGATGAAATTTTGACTATTGCGCAACCCAAATTTAAGGAGTTTCTTTCTTGGAAAAAAATTGATGCCGTGGCTTTTACGCCACCCTCAATAAAACGAGAAATTCAGTTCATGCATGTTTTGGAAAAACAGCTCAATATTGAATTGCCAAAAATAGAAGTTCAAAAGGCTAGGATGGAAATTGTTCGTCCACAGAAATCACTTTCCAAGCTTCATGAGCGAATTGGGAATGCCGCCACGACAATGTATGTGCTAAAATCTCCAAAATATAAAACAGTTTTGGTGATTGATGACGCAGTCGGTTCCGGAGCGACCATGCACGAAATCGCCAGAAAAATGAAACATCAGGAACAAGCCGAAAAAGTTTTTGGGCTAAGTCTTACCGGTTCCGCCAAAGGGTTTGATATAATCAGTGAAGTATAAATCTAGTCTTCCTAATTAACGAAGCAGAAGATAGAATTTATTTGATAGAGAATTGATACAGAGACAAGTAATTGAAAACACATGGAAACAAAATCGACAAAAACATTCACCGAACTATTTGATGTTATTTTGAACGGAGATAAAGAGGAGAGCCGCAAAGCGGCAAGAGGGGTAAGGAAACTTTTGCATGACTCTAAAAGCGGTGGACAATATCACGAGATTCAATCAATCATAGAAAATGCACCGAATGAATATGTAAACATTATTGAGGATTGGCGGATGGAAAATTTTGTTGTGGCCGTGTCAGTCTTATATTTCCTGCATGGCAGAGAACAGCAGCCGGATTTTTTGTTTCCCTGGTTTTTGTATCTGCTTAAAAATCAAAATGGTAATATCAGAAATGCTGCTAGGCGTATGATGGAAAATGAACTTGGGCCGCTGACTTTTCATATTCGCTGTCCGGAATATGAGCACAGTAAATCAAAATCGGAAAAATCAAATTATATTTTGTTGAGTTTATATGTATCCTTGAATGAGTTATTGGGCTATATGTGGGAACCTAAATATAAAAGATATAAATATGTGGATTCTTTGCCGACCGGTTCATACAAAACAATTCAGTTGATTTTGTTCAGAATGCATGAGAGTTGCGGCGAAATATATATGGAACAATTAAAAAGTAAGTTAAGGTGATAAAAGAAATATAGATAAACCCACCCAGCTCACCCTAATTCCGCCCCGAAAAAGGCGTAGATTTGGGGATATAGGTAAAAAATAGTTCCTCTTCCTGTTTAGTTTTGGCTTTGGCGAACGATGGGGCTTAGGTTTAGGTTTAGGTAAGCTATTGAATGCAGTTTACATTTTATCAGAACAAAATGGCTTGTTTGAGCTATTATATGAGGCTAAAAGTGTGCGCCCGCACACTTTTGAAAGTCAGAAAACAGGTGGAAAAACTGAACATTATAAACAGATGCGATGCCAATGCAAAAAAAATGAAACACAAAATGAGGGTACAATTTAACAAGGAAATACTAAAACGGCTTATACAAGCCCAACTCAACCACTTTTTCCCCGGGGAAAATTTTGTGGGGAGGCAATCTTTATCCTTCCGCTCGTCCTTAAAACCGACCTTTCCCTTCATCCTCTGGGAAGTCTATCTTTCCCTCCTCAACTTTTTTGAAATCAATTTTGTTAAAATTAAAGAGTTTGCATAATTCGACCTTTGTAGTAAAGTCCAGGGAGACCGTATGACATTTAAAAAATTAAGAAGCAAAAGAGATGTTTTTTTTCACCATATGGCTGTTCGCCGGCCTCCTTCTTACGGAGGAGATATTTCATCGCTATCCGCGGTTTGCTTTGGCTTTTTTTTCAATTGCCACAGTTATACTGTCTTCCTGTTGGATATTGCTGGTGGGAAACATAGATTGGTTCCCATGGGTTAAGGTCCTTTCCATTGCGAGTGGGATCTTTATGCTTTCCTTATTGAGAGTCACAAGACTCGGCGGTAATGCCACGATCATTCAACTGATAGTTTACGCGTTTCTTGTGGTGAACATATTAGAGGCGACCATGAGGGACGCGGTCACCGGCGACACTGCGAATTATTTGAATGTCGTGACCGGTTTTCTCTTAGTGGCAACTTTGGAAAAACTTCGCACAATCCATATCGATAAGATTGGACGATATATGGATTTGTACTGGAGTGGCATGACCTTGCCGTGGATTATCGGGTATACGTTATGGAATTGGATGTTCATATATCTCAATTTTGGATTTCAGAGTTCCCTGCAGCACATTGCCGTGCTTGCGTCCGCGTTGATTATCGGATTCACAAATAAAGACCGATGGCTCCAGGCACGAGTGTTCACGTTGGGTATGTATTTTATCCTGTTTCATTCATTCCCGCATCTCAACTCCGTGCCATCCACCGATATGCCCAACGAACGCCTTGGTCTGTTCCTGTCACTCATCCCATTCGCATATATGGTTGTGTACGCAATTTTCTATCTACGTAGAGTAAAACTGTAAGGCGAGCGAATTTTACACAAAAGCACTTGAAAAAAATCCACATCACCCTAACTGGATTTGGGCATATGCCGACATGCTTTACGAGCACGAAGATTACGAAAACGCTTCGTTCAGTATTTGCGACCATTTTTGGTTATAAGACTATCCTTGGTAGCTGATGTTTTGGGTTTCGAAGTCGAATGTGTCGACTTCGAAACCGTTTGTCCAATCAAGGGTTGAAAGACTGTGATTTTTGTCGGAGATATCCGACCATATGAAATCGCTACTTGAGAGGGCGGTAGCTGAAGAGGTGAGTAGGGTGGAATCATTGGCTGCCGTTAAGGTCAGGGCAAGGTTTTGCGACTGAGCCGTATTGGTAAGGCTAATATCTGCTTTTAATATAAATGTTACAGTTTGACCGGAAGGGATTTTCATAGGCGTTGCCGGGACAATCGTTACCTTGCCGCCGGAAACTGATGCGGCTGTATTGATAGCATTGCCTGAATTTTCCACATAAAGTTTGTAATTTGAAGATGTGATCCCGCTAGATTCTTGGATATTAAATGTAAGCTTACTCCATTCCACGTCTCCATTTGGATGCGCGCTCATTTTGAATTTATAAACTTTTGTATTGTTGAGTGAGGTATAAATTTTCTTTGGAATAAATTCATTATCCACTTCTATAATAGGGTAGCTCTTTCTTATTATATGAGTTTGAATATAAGGGCCCGTTGGACCTGCGTTTAAGGTTATGTTGTTTGAAGCTACCGAAAGTCCATTGGTATTTGAAATAGCATCTATAGCGCCACCATTTTCTATATAAAGCTTGAGAAATGAACCGGACCGGTCTGCGTTTGAAATATCATGAATCTCTGCAAGCACATTTAATTTGTGGCGCTTACCTTTGGGTAAAACATGTGAGAATCCATTGAAATTCACAATTGCGTCACCGCCCCCACTCGTATCACTAAAAGAGGCCGTATCTATAACTTTGCCCTCGTGGACAAGGAAAAATGTACCAAATCTACCGCTGAAATTATTTGAATCATCATCGTTCCTGAGTGTAAGCCCACGGAAGATAATACTATCGTATATTGGTGTGATTTCGAATTGTGCGATGTGTGCTGCGCAAGATCCATTCGGACAAGTTCCAGTGGGCGCATTTAA
Organism: Candidatus Peregrinibacteria bacterium; assembly: GCA_030700255.1. NCBI lineage: Bacteria > Candidatus Peregrinibacteriota > Candidatus Peregrinibacteria bacterium. Next base: position 10,815 of record JAUYJN010000004.1, read on the forward strand.
CCGAGCAAAATTGTTATATGTCACGGCGTCAAAATCCGGAAAATCCACTTCAGGAATTAGTACGTCCTCTTCAATTGGATCCATCTCGACATTTGGCCCTACAGTAACGTTCGGCTCTAAATATGGTATAAAATCAGCATCTAATTCCGGGAATATGCTTGTAACCGGCACAACCTTTTTATCCTCTTCAGTTAAAACATATGGTGAGCCTGCGGCTCTGTAGAGCATGGTTACAAATTCGGAGCGAGTCACGGCGACGCCGGGACGAGCGCGTCCCAAAATATCTCCCCTAATAATCCCCGCGACACACATAGTATCTATAAACGGTGAGTACCAGGCATAATAATCTACATCTTTAAATACAGTGCCACAGGCTACATTCTCAAATTCATAAGCTTGTGTAAGCACTTTTGCGATAGCTCCCCGCGTGACTTCGTCACGCGGCCCAAAAAAGCCCGTCGCAACACCATCCTCATTTGTATATCCACCAAAAAGATTATTTTTCTTACCGGAATGCACATAATCATAATGCCATGCCGATGGAGAAACATCCAAAAATGCCTGCGTGAGCCCGTGTTCTACCGGCAATTTAAGTGCAATCATCATCATTTTTGCCATTTCCGCCCGATTTACACTATCTCCCGGCCTAAACCATGCAAAATTAGTGGCCGAGCTCACGCTCGACCCATCTACTATCCCCTCAGAAACCGCCCAATTCAGCGCGTCCCCATAATAAATATCCTGAGATGCGTACGCCGAATTCACATAAAAACACAAAGCTACGATGACCGAACTAATCGATATCAAAAACTTTTTTATTGTAAACTTTGTTTTCATACGCCGATAATATCAAAACACCTTACAAAACTCCAGTGTATCAATATTAATCCCTTGGGAAGTTTCGAATCGCATTTTTTGCAAACTCAAGCAAAACATCTTCTTTACTCCTGCCTACGGCCTGATTTGCCTCATGACTATGAACGCCTACTCCATTTGTTGTGAGAGCAATGGCCCCTCCGGGAATATTATTTTCTGCACAAGCCCGAGCATCTCTAGCTTGACTCATTCCAACCATATCAACACCATTACGGGCAAGTACCCTTTGAAGTCTAGGTGGTTCCCAAGTGGGTCCAAACGTATCAGCATAAATTACTTCCGGAGCAGATCCTTGAACCTCCATTAATGTCTTTCGTAAAAAAGCAAAGTATCTATCATCATGGCTGTGCAGCCATGCATAATACGGGCCTGTAAATCCACTTGCATACCTATGCATAGCAGTCTGCACCATTTCAGGTGCGATTTCACGTATAATTCCTATTTGTCCAACTTGCATATGTGTAAGTGGACGTCCTCCACGAGCGACCAACGCATCTCTTTCAATCGCTTCATTGATCATTTTACGCATAATATCAGCCTCTGATCGAGATAAAGTTTTCTCTATATCTTCATCAAGTGGCAGAGGTCCGGCCAGAGACCCGGCTCCACATGACAATATCACTCCGCGTAAATTCTTACGTAATCCTGTTATTATTATATCTGAAGCCTCTTGCCCACCTTCATATCCATGAACTTTTGATAGATCCAGATATTCAACGCCATCTACCTCCCTTACCTCCGCTCTCTTCTCCGTATGCCCATCCGGCCCACCCTGCCCAAGTTCGACACCGGGAACGAGAGGCCAATAATCCAAACGTGTACCCTCAATTGGTAGAGAGTTTGATAAAAGCCCACCCCATCCGGTACCTCGGAAAACTCCAACGAATTTTTCACTTCCATACAACCCAGCCGCTACATCCTCTACATCGCCAATTCTATCCTCCCTTTCTGATTTTGATAACATAATGCTTGAATTAATAATAGTTTTGGATTCTAAACTATCAAGTTTAATTTTGGCAAGGTGGAGTTCACATCGTTTTGGAGAGTTGGGGGATCTCAGTTATAATAATGCGTGTGAAAATACAATTTTCAAAAATATTGGGGACAAATGTGGTGAGCAATCAAGCTGAAGGCGTGATTTCGCTGGTGACCGGTGTTAGTATTGATCCTGAAAATGGGAGTGTGATTGCTCTTAAGTGTGGGTTCAAGCAAATTTTGACTCCTTTTGATATTATTAAATGGGGTAAATTTGTACATATAAATGATAGCGAAGCACTGACTACCAAGGAAAATGTGATTCGCCTGCAAACTATCCCAAAGGGTTCTGATGACATACTCTACAAGCCGGTTTACACCGAAAGTAATGAATTTATCGGGCGTGTGTATGATTTTTCTATCGAAACCAAAGCTATGATGCTATGGCAGATTTTTATAAAGAAAAAATTCTTTTTTTACACTACTTTTGAAACGCTCATCCAATACAAGAGCATCGTAGAGATAAAAGCTGATAAAATAATTGTAAAAGATCTGCATGAAACCATAAAAGCTAAAACTGTCCCCGTTGTTACCGCTTAAGTTATGATGAAAAAAAACTTCACGCAACGCGCGCAGCTTGCGTTGCGAAATAAGGCGTGCAAAGCACTTCCAATATTCAAATCCTTCACGGTACTCGGGTTCACAGCGCTCGCGCTCGCTTCGTGCGGTGCGCAGAAAGCTAATGTATTGATAGATGGGGTAGATGTGCCGGTAAAGGTGGCGCGGAGCGACTCTGATCGCATGCTCGGGCTCTCAGGCAGGGAATCTCTAAGTGAGGATAGCGGACTTCTGTTTGTATTTGAGAACCCGGGGCTCCATAGTATCTGGATGAAAGATATGAATTTTCCAATAGATATAATCTGGATAGGTCTTGATGACTCTAAAGACGGCAAACTACGAGTATTTGATATAAGACAAAATGTAAACCCAGATACTTATCCAACTTCTTTTAAACCAGTTATCCCAAGTTTGTATGTACTTGAAGTAAATAGCGGGTTCGCTGAAAATCATGACATCAATATAGGCGATACGGTAAATATAGATTGAGGGTGGTTTCGCGCGGAGCGCGAAAATAAAACGCCCCATTTTTGATGGGGCGTTTTTGTAATTAAATTATAGCACTTAAATTGCGGACGTCTTAGTCGGTACCTACGAGTAATCCATTGATTAGAGTATTTACAAGTGCGAATGATATCAAGATTATGATGATACCGATCACAGCGTAAAGAATAACTTTCTTACCGTTTTCAGTCTTACCGTCGTCACCAGCTGCAGTCATATATAAGAATCCTCCGTAGATCACAAGTAGTACTGCGAGCAGTCCTAGGAACCCAAGGAAGAAATTCAGGAATTGAAGAAGTAACATACGAAAGTCTCCTCCAGTTGCATCACCTATACGAGTTGGGTTATCTGTAGGTGTAATAAGATCTGTCTGTGCGAACGCCAAATCCGGCGCATTGAAGTGGTACGCGAACAAAACTGCCAATCCTAAAAGTGGAATGAAATACAAAGTTTGTCGCGAAAAAAGTGTTTTAAGTGCTTTTTTCATGGATATTTTGGTTATCTATTTGAGTTTTTTTATTAGTTCTTAGTAATTTTAACAAAGATTTTTAGCTCATACAAGCAATAATGCTAGAAATATCCAATATATTTAACTTACAAATAAGACTTCTAATCACTTAAACACGTCCCATCCGGCATAATAATGCGAACTTCAGGGCGTAAATTTATGTCAAATTTCTCTTTTATAGTCCTTTGTGCGAGATTTTTTAAATCAATTAAATCCTGTGTTTTGGCGGTGCCGTCATTCATAAAAAAGTTTCCATGCTTCTCAGATATATAGGCACCGCCAATCTTTGTCCCTTTAAGGTCTGCAACATCTATAAGTCTACCAGCAGAGTCTCCATCTGGATTTTTGAAGAAAGACCCATTGTTTCGACCAGCTGGCTGATGTTCTTTACGAAAATTTAGCGCATCTATCGCTTTTTGCTTGGCTTCATCATTTTTATCTATTTTCTCAAGTTTCAAAATTACTTTCAAAATAATTTCACCAGTCTTATGCAGGGCTGAATGCCTATATGCGAATCCAAAATATTCTGCGCTGACCTCTCTTATGGAATCCATATCCGCATCGTACAAAATTATCGATTCCACGAAATCTCCAATGCTTGCTTTGTGAGCTTCAGCATTGCCAAAGATCGCCCCACCGACGGTGCCCGGCAATCCATAAAGAGATTCAATCCCCGTAAGGCCTCGGTCGATTGACTCTTTTGCGATCTGAGAAGTCAAAGCCCCAGGGGCAGCAATTACAAGGCTATCATTTTCAAAATCATCTTTAAATCCAAAATTATTAGCGGCTACCTTTATTATAAGCCCCCTAAGTCCCTCATCATGAAATACCGTATTTGAGCCACCTCCAAGTACAAAATAAGGCAAATTATTTTCACGTGCTTCACGAATTAATTTTGGGATATCATCCGTATTATCAACTTCTACAAAAAAATCAGCAGGCCCACCGAGGGCGTACCAGCAATGCTTGCTAAGAGGCTCGTCCCTTCTTAATTGTGGAAATGCCTTAAACACTATGTGATGTAAAAAAAATGGTGGGCAGGAAGGGATTCGAACCCCTGAAGGCGTAGCCAACAGATTTACAGTCTGCCCCGTTTAACCACTCCGGAACCTGCCCACAGCTTACTTCTCTAAAAAAAGATGGAGCCACCTGTCGGAGTCGAACCGACGACAATCCGCTTACAAGGCGGACGCTCTACCAACTGAGCTAAGGTGGCTTAAATCCATACACTTTAAAAGAGCGTAGGGATAGTACTAAAGTAGTATAGGTTGAGTCAATAAGAACTATAATTTATATACTAAAATACATTGGACTTAAGGCGTATTAATCCTCTATAACTTTATTCGTACAAACTAACTGCATGACTGATGTCAAAATTCCTAGTAAAAGGTGGGCATGCCCTAAAAGGGACTGTGAAAATCAGTGGATCAAAAAATGCGACCTTGCCTATTATGTGCGCAGCTCTTTTGGCAGATGACAAAGTTACTTTGCAAAATGTACCGAGGATTTCAGATGTAAATACAATGAGAACTGTGTTCAAGGCACTCAGTGTGAAGACAGAATGGAAAGGGAAGGCGGGAACTGCCGATGGAAATACTTTGATAATTGATCCGCGAGGGCTCAAATGCGCTCCGATTACACACGACCTAGTTAGCAAGATGAGGGCTTCCAGCTTACTTCTTGGCCCACTGACTGCAAAATGCGGAAAGGCAAGCTTGGCATTTCCCGGAGGATGCGTACTTGGGAAAAGATCTATGAGTGCACATACCGATGGGCTCCGACAATTCAAAGCAGAGATAGAAGAAAATGAAAAAGGAATCACTATAAAGGGGCCTTTGAAATCAGGCGTGATAATCATGCCGGAGATGAGTGTGACCGCTACTGAAAATATCATTATGGCTGCAGTTCTTACGAAAGGAGTGAGCGAAATCCACCTGGCTGCATGCGAGCCGCATGTTCAAGATTTATGCCATTTCTTAAATCATCTTGGAGCAAAAATCTCAGGAATTGGGTCAAATAGCCTAGTTGTAGAAGGAGTTTCAAATATATCCGGAGGCATATATTCTATCGTTTCCGACTACCTGGAAGCCGGAACTTTGGCGCTTGCCGCTGTGCTTACGCGCGGAGAAGTTACTCTTGAAGATGTCAATCTCAGAGATTTGGATTTCTTTTTCTATAAGCTGAAAGAGGCTGGCGCGAAGTTTAAATTCGATGGTAATTCTGTGACATTCAAACCGGTGACAAAACTAAATGCAGTAAATATTAAAACTGCCGTTCATCCTGGATTTCCTACGGACCTTCAAGCTCCATTTGCCGTACTCATGACTCAGGCCGAAGGCCTGAGTGAAGTATTTGAAACATTATTTGAAGGACGGCTCGCATATCTTTTTGAACTCGAAAAGATGGGCGCAAAAGTCGCCTTCTTAAATCCTCATCAAGCAAAAATCTTCGGACCTACACAACTAAATGCAGTACCAATCGCATCTTGCGACATTCGCGCCGGGGCCGCAATGGTACTCGCCGCCCTCATCGCTGATGGCGAAACAGAAATCTCAAATGTAATCTACATAGACCGCGGCTACGAAGACCTCGAAGGTAAGCTAACAGCGCTCGGCGCAAACATCAACAGGATTGAATAAATTAGTTCCTGCGGGCGAGTAGCAGTTCAAGCTTATCAAGCTCGCGCTTCATACTCACCGCTGACTCAATAATATCCTTTCCGTTTATTATAATGATAGGGTTTTTGACGAAATTTTCGAGTGCGGTTTTCACAACCAAGGTCAGTGGTATATCAAGCTTTTTGGCTTGCTCAAGCGCCCGCCTCCTCCGCGATTCATCTAAACGAATTGTAAAATTTGCCATGCTTAAGATGTTAAATGGTAATAATTTTAGGTTCTAATTTGGAACATATAGTTGGATGCCGGATGTAGCGAAATATTGGACTGAGTTTGCATGATGAGTAAAAGGCAATAGTACGATGTGCACTTACGCCGTTGATGCGATATAAATGCATTGTTGGTGCAAAGTTAGTGCAGGGCATGATGGTGTAATTGAACATAGTAAGGTTTGTTATTTCCCATAATAGAGGTGTCTCCTGGTCGGGTTAGCTTTGAGACTTAAAACTACGCAGACACATAGGCAGTGCGAAAATAGTGCTATGTAAGTGCTGTGTTAGTGCGAGTAACGAATGTCGGATTTTTAGGTTCGCTCTAATGTGGCTGTAATGATGGCTGACCAACAGCTCAATAGTTGCTGGTGATTAATAGTTAATGATTATTGGTTAGTTAAATTCATAGGCATTGTTATCCGGCCTTCGAGGTCGTTGCGGTGAACCTCTACATTCATAGCTGAAAGCTTCTCCAATGTTTCCGGATGTGGGTGTTCAAATTGGTTATCTGCCCCGACCTGAATAACTGCTATTTTTGGCGAAACTGCATCGAGGAAAGCTTGCAAAGAGCTTGTTCGAGAGCCATGGTGACCAATTTTGAGAATATCGGCTGTAAGTGCGGTTGCGGGATATACACTTAAAATTTGTTGTTCACATTCTTTTTCACAATCACCGGTAAACATAAAACTCCTATAATAAGATTCAAGGCTCCGGAGCCTTGAAATGTATGACATTCTAATAACTATAGAAGCATTATTTGCATTGTCGTACTTTTGACCGGTTATCAGATTAATCGGATGAAAAATATCTAGTAAAATCTCCCCATCGCCGGACGGAACCTTGATGTCAGTAGAAGCTTCTGCAAAGTGGATTTGTAGGCCGGAAGAGGCCTCTTCCATACGGGCAAATTCAAGGAATTGTCTATATAAACCACTCCCATAATCGTCGCCGGCAAGTAGTAAATGATGCACATTATAGCGCTGGATTACCTCAAGAAGCCCCTCCAAATGATCTCTATGCGGATGAGTTAAAACCATAAGATCGATATCATGTGCGAAAAATGGCAGAACCTCTCCGATTTGCTCAAGTACGGTTTCACCCGGGCCACCATCTATGAGTATAGTATGGAGCTCCGGCGTAACTATAAGCACAGAATCGCCCTGCCCAATATCGAGAAAATTTACCTCAGCTTGTGTTGGAATTTTAACGAATGTTAAATGAAGCAAAGCCACTGCGATAAGAAGTCCAATTATTAGCTTATTTATGTGTTTTAAAACGAATTGAAGCATAAAAAGTCAGTAAGAATACCGCTTTTATACTCTACAAAGTTAAAAAAACTTTAAAATCCACTAAGCGGCAAGGGGCTGCTTTTCTAGTAATTCAATCCAAGCCCCGGAACCTATTGCCGCCGGTATAAGCATCCCAATACCTGAAGACTTCTCCCTGTACTCCATTTTAAGTTTTCGAATTTGCTTTCTTTCACCTTTACTCAAACTTCCCTTACGAATAATTTCAACCTCTTCGTCTCCAATTTTCTTTACTATAATCTCTTTTTCAAGAGCTTTCTCGTAAGCACGCCTAAGTAGGAACAATAATTCCTCACGAATGTCATCCAATGTCGGCTCAGGGCGAATATTTGGCAGCCTCCTTTGCACAGGCGACTCATCTCCCCAATATATATCCTGCAAATCCTTTGGCACCTCTATGCGTTTTTTCAAAAATGAGACCTGAGCCCTCGTACCATCAAGTATATTGGCAATCCCCTCTTCACTTATCAAAGCCTCTACTCCAAACCGTACTCGTTCTTCAGGCGACATATCTAAAATTATATCACATGGAGGTATGCCATCCATCACTTTGCTATATGGTAACCTTCTATACCTATAACTAACGCCATTTATTAATACGACATTATCGCCTTGCGACTCAGTTATCTTAAAGGGCTTTTTGGCTTTCTTGCGCGCCTTCTCTGCTTCGACCCATCTACTCCGAGCCCTATGATGCTTATCAGGATGATTCCCAGCTCTAATTGGTTTTGGTCCCTTGGCTCTTGCTCTAGCCAAAGTACCGCCTTCTAATCCAGTCATAATAAATTATAGATAATAAATAAATTTATATATTTCGAATGAACTGAATCTATTGATTCGTTCCTTCCAGAATACTACGCTCCTCAGCCTTCAATCTTCTAATACCTTTTCTTAATCCCTTTGCTGGGCGATTTGAAACTCCTTCTTCCACTCTCCGTTCGGCTTGAACTTCAAGCAACTTCAATTTTGACCTCACTTCAAATAATGTAATCCTGGTCGCACTATCGCTTGAATTAATTTTGGGAGCCTGTGGCTGTGCAACCGGGACGTCACTCAATACTTGACGATGCATTCTTCTATCTGAAAATCTTGTCATAAAGATTTATATTAAATAATAAAACTTAGTCCGTGAGTTTTGCATTCTGATAGATTTTTGTCAAGTTTGTTTAAGGCATCAGCTTTATTCCACTACAAAGAAAAAGGCCACCTCTCTATATTCAGTGACCTTTTCCCTGGAGTGCGGCTTTATGGCGCATTCCTTTTTGTTTTTGTTCCCGATACCTCACGGCATTAGGATTTTTGTTTTTACTCCCGATTTTAAATGGGAGTGGTGGTATGATGGCCGGTATCATGTTTAGTGATAAAAGCCGGTTACCAGTATTAGATAGATCTCTTTTTACGTAGACTTACAAATGCTGTCCCCAGCATTGAAAGAGCGAACATAAGGGCAAGACCAGGCCCTGTTTCAGGAAGTTTTACTTCTACAACCACTCCTTCGCTTTCGTTTCCGGCAGCGTCTCTAGAAGTAATCTTAAACCAGTAAGTCATACCGGCCATCAAGTCACTGATATCGTATTCCGATACTAGTGGTGGAAGCACGATTTTTTCAGAGAAATCAGTACCATCCGTACTTTGATAGATGATCTGTTCTATAGCATCTTCCGAGACGCTGATAGTCCATGTAAGATGAACCATTTTGTCCCCTAAACTTGCTAAGAAATTAGTTACCTCTTCCGGTGGAATAACATCTATAAGTTCAAGTGTTTGCGCTTGAAATTCGATTCCATCGCCTGAATCTATAACAGCTCCGGATGCAGTCACTACATTCATAATAGATAAAACATAGTCATGCCCTGGCTCCATACCTTCTACTATAAGCTTAGCTGACATACTGTCTTCCATTAATTCTTCAAGACTTATTACCAGCATAGGCACTTCTCCGGTCATAGGGTCGGCCACTGCATCTTTTTCTGTAACCATAAAATGTGTCTCAGCCTCTACAAATTGTACCGGCTCTGAAAACATGATTTCAAGCTCTGCATCTGATACAACTTTTACGGAAGTAACACCTTCCGGTAAATTCTCCTCCGCTGCATTGTATAAATTTCCTAATTCTTCTTCATCAAGAATTGTACCTCCGGTGATGTCACCATTTTCAACAGCCTCTCCAAGCGCAGCCTCTAAAGCAGCCATTTCTTCAGGAGTCAAATCTCCAAACATGTCATCCATAGCACCATTCAATCCTGAATTAATTGTAACGTAATCACCGGTACCTGCTATAAATGTAGCTGTGTCTGATGTTCCACTACGTACTGATTTACCATATAGATCTTCAACAGTTATACCTGCTGTCAAAATATATTCACTATCAGGATCTTGTGGGGCAGTTTCAATAATTACAACCTTCTTATTTGTATTCAAAATCTCTGCTCCAAGTAATGGAAGAAATTCTCCGGTTAGATTATCTTCGACCAAAAATGCAGTTTGAGGCTCATCCTCAGGCAATTGCACCGGCTCTGAGAATACTACCTTGATTTGTACGTTTGAATATCCCTCGGCTGATTTTACCATTGGAGCCTTGCCATCATCTCCAAGTGGAAGTGGCGTTACAACCTCTTCAACAAATGCCGCCTCCGGAGTCGCCTCAACTTCAAAACTGTAACTCTCACTTTCATTCCCGGCTGCATCGTATGCAGTAACAGCAAAATAATATGTTACATCGTTCTCAATATTTTTTATTTCATATTCAATCGTATCACCAACTTCTAATGTATTTGAGTATTGACCACCTTGCGCATTTACAGACTCAAGTCCGTAATAGACCTTATAACCTTCAACTCCAACATTATCAGTTGCAACGTCCCAAGTTAGATCTATCATCGAGTCACTTGCAGTCGCTCTAACGTTTTCAACGTCAGATGGAGTCTCTAGGTCGGCAGGTCCTTCTTCTGCAAAGACAAGCGAGCTTAAGCTCACCAGCATAGCGGTAACCAGAACGAATCCTGTTACCATTGCGAGTAATTTCCTGAGTGTAGATGTGCGGCCATGCGCATTAAAGTTGGATGCTGTTGCTTCGCTCCCTATAGTGCAAGCCAAGCTCGTATCCATTCGCGGCCCGCATGTTCGCGCCTCTTTGGGAGCGGCATCTATGTTATACATTTCTGTGTTCATTTTTTTTGGGTTTAAATATTGTTTTTTGTATTTATTTTTAAATTCAAATCATAAGATTATAGCAGAAAAAGACTTCTTATTCATGCATGAGGTCTTGACTCGACGAATACGATGTTCTGTAATAACATTCATGTTTTTAAGTAAAGTAACGATGAAAAATCACTTTTTACTAACCAGTTAATTTTTCTATAGAAATTTTTTCGATTTTTTTACCTTTCATTTCTTCAACGATAAACACGAATCCGGATACTTCAACTCGCTCTCCTTTGCGCGGGAAGCGGTTTAAGCGTGAAAGTATAAAAAATGACAATGGCTTGTGCGGAGGGGATGGCAATATGACTCCTAGCGCCTTGTTTAAATCATAGATTTCAACTCCACCGGAAGCCTCCCATTCCATATTTCCGATTTTTGTTATTTCATCCTCCGCTTCATCATGCTCATCTATAATCTCACCGACTATTTCTTCGAGAAGGTCTTCCAATGTCACAAGTCCAGTGACTCCACCATGCTCATCGAGCACCATAGCTATATGTATATGGCTTTTTTGAAATTCTTTAAATAACTCATTTATTTTTTTAGTTTCCGGGACCTGTAACACTTGCTGTAAATCAAGATCCTTTAAAGGTTTATCAAACTCACCTTTTTGTAAATGAAGCAGTATATCTTTTACTGTGACTACCCCTATAACGTTATCCGTTGAATCTTCATAAACGGGGATTCTACTATGAGTATGATCCAATACAAATTGACCCGCCTCTTTGACCGTCGCATTACTTGGCAATAAATCAATCGATACCCTAGGTGTCATAACTTGCTCTACATACGTATCATCAAAATCAAGGACGTTTTCTATAAGTTCGCGTTCGGAGTGCTCTATCGAGCCCTCCTCCGCTCCAAGTGACGCCATCGCAAGTAACTCATCCTCACTGGCATGCATTACTACACCTTGCGCTCCAGCCACTTTTTCAACGGCTTTATTTATAAGTTTGAGAAGCCAAATTATTGGAAGTAGAATTTTGGAAAGTACGAATAACACAGGGCTCACTAAGAGTGAAAGCTTCACAGCATACTTGGCTGCAAATGTTTTTGGCATCACCTCTCCAAAAACAAGAAGAAGAAATGTCATAATTCCGGTAGTAATACCGATAGCACTAGACTCAAAAATCCTTGAAAATACTACCGTGGCAAAGACTGAAGCGAGAATATTCGCTATGTTATTACCAATTAAAATCGTAATAAGTAATGTCTCCGGGTCAGATTTTAGCTTTGCCACTACGTGTGAGAACTTACGTTTTTTATCACAAAGCTCACGAACCTTTGATTGAGTTAGACTCGTTAATGCTGTCTCTGATGCCGAGAAGAAGGCGGATAATACAATTAGGATAAGTAGTATAAGTATACTGGGGAGGTCCATTTAAGGGGGTTGTATTAAAATCTTTAAAATTTATTCTGTGCATACGTTTATGTACACCCCTAATAATATCATTTTTCTATTATAAAGGTAAACACAGAATAAGTTTGACAAAATTTGTCATATGGGTATTATTCTTCCATACAAAAAGAATCTTTATGAATTCATTGCGCAATATCATTACGGGTCTCAAGCTCATTGGCTCACTACAAGTGGGGGAGGCCTTGGTGTTGGCATAAAGAATTCATAAAACGCTCTTAACCCTCTCTCGCTTAAAACCAAGCAGATAAGTTTGTTATTAAATCTTATTTATCAACTTATTTGCGTGTTGACGTACAAGGCTGTCTATCTTAATAAGAATTCCAATGGCAATTGTTGAAAAGCATTATGATTATTTTCCTAGGGGTAAGCCTCAGTTTCCTGATGAGCGCGACAAATGGGATGCTAGAATTGGAGTTATCATGAGCTATGAGCTAGATAAGTATTATAGACTAGGGGCAATAGAATGGCTTAAGACCGGGACCCGGACTGCAATATCTGAAGCTCTGGCCACGAGGCTTAATGGCTTGGTTAAGGTGTATCCAAATGGGGAGGTTGAAATCATTGGTTGTAAGTTCTTAGCGGCGAGTCGCTGGTAAAATTATTGAGGAATGTCTAAATGTGTCTATTGTTCTCAACTTATCATTTTGTTAAGCTCGCTGAGGTTCTTATATTAAACAATGACAACTTTAGAAAAAATTCAGGTTTTGGTGCAGCGCGCGCTTGAAGATTCGAGCCTCTGGGAGGGTTTAAAAAGCTCTGGGATGAGCGATTTTCAAATACACATCGAATATCCGCGCGAGGCTCTACACGGAGACTATGCGACAAATGTCGCTATGCAGATAGCAGCACCTCTTGGGAAAAACCCTCGAGAAGTTGCTGAGATTTTGGTAGAGGCTATTTTGAAAACTGACGGCGTTGAAAAAATTATAGATGGCACTCCGGGGATTGCAGGGCCCGGATTTATAAATATTCGTGTGAAAAATGAAGTGCTTATTGATTCTATCAAAGATGCTGTCGAAAGAGGTGATAAATTTGGCAATTCAGAAGGCTTGGGAGGGCAAAAAATAATGCTGGAATTTGCACACCCAAACACCCATAAAGCGTTTCATATAGGGCATTTGCGCAATATCTGCCTTGGTGAATCTTTGGTAAGATTTTTGGAGTCACAAGGTGCTCATGTTTTCCGTGCCAACTACCAAGGTGATATCGGTCCGCATGTAGCAAAATGTATATGGGGTATGAAAAATATGCCTGAAAAGGATGGGCTCAGCCCTGTTCATAGCGAGATTGAGGCGAGGGAGCTTGAGTCTAATTATCTAACTTCGCCAGAGCGCAAAGTTGAATATCTTGGTGCTGCCTATGCCTTCGGCGGCAAAGCGTACGAATCCGACAAAGACGGTTCAAAAGGAATTCAGGCTGAAATCAAAAAAATTAACATGCAAATTTACAAAAAAGACCCTGCTATCATGCCACTATGGGAAGTGACTCGCCAATGGAGCTTGGATTATTTTGATTACACGTATAGCCGCCTCGGTAGCCGTTTTGACCACTTATTTTTTGAAAGCCAAATGTACGAGCGAGGGGCTGAAATTGTAAAAAAATATATGGGGAAGATTTTTGAAGAATCAGATGGGGCGATTGTGTTCAAAGGTGAAAATTATGGACTACACACTCGTGTTTTTATCACAAGCGAAGGGAATTCAACCTATGAAGGCAAAGAACTTGCTAATGTCGAGACACAATACGGCGTTTGGAATTTTGATAAAATCGTACATATAGTTGCAAATGAACAATCCGGATATTTCAAAGTTGTATTCAAGGCTATAGAGCTCATTGAGCCAAAATTTGAAGGAAAGCAATTTCATGTCGATTACGGAATGGTGAAGCTTTCTTCTGGGAAAATGTCGAGTCGCACCGGGGACATTGTCACGGCGGAGAGTTTGATCGATGATGCCAAAACAAAAATAATGGATATCTTAAATGAAAACATAAAGTCCGGGAGTTCACATTTAAGCGAATCAGAAAAAGAAGACGTCTCAGAAAAAGTCGCTATAGGAGCGGTGAAATTTACCATGCTTCATGCCGATTCCAAAAAAGATATCGCTTTTGATATGGAGCAATCCCTCAAACTCACCGGAGATAGCGGGCCTTATTTACAATACGGATATACTCGTATAGCTTCGATTTTGAAAAAAATCGAAGGACAGTCAGGAGATGCTGATTTTTCACAATTCAATGATTTGGACTGGACCCTTGCTAAGCAAATACTTAGGTTCGAAGAAGAAGTAACGGCTTCTGCAAACGAGCTCACGACTCACAATACAGCTCATTATTTGGTCAGTCTCGTAGCTGATTTTTCTCGTTGGTATGAGAACAACCGCGTGGCTCAAGCCGAAGCCGGACTGCTCAGCGCTAGAGTTGAACTCCTAAAAGCAATTCAGAACGTACTCGCAAACGGACTTTATCTGCTCGGTATTGAAACTGTTGAGAGAATGTAATATTTCCTTGCAATAGTGAAGCAAACTGGCTATTAATACATAGCGTTGTTTCGACCAAACGTTTTACATTGCGGAGAGATGGCAGAGTGGTCGAATGCAACGGTCTTGAAAACCGTCAGGCCGCAAGGTCTCCAGGGTTCGAATCCCTGTCTCTCCGCCATTTTTGCTTGCAAAAAAACCTATAAGTAGGGTACTATTCTTCCTTTTAAAGGAAAATCATGGGAAGAAAAGATCCAGGTCCAACTAGGCAAATGCCAACCGTAGATGAAGTAGAAGATGATGCTACCGGTAGAGTTCTAACTGATGCTGATAGTTTTTTTAATGGAGAGCCTGTTTTTGAAGAGGCCAAAGAGGTTGATCCTGAAATTTCAGTTCCTGTTGTTGATAATAGCGTTGGGGTTGAAACTCTAATACCTGAACGTGCCGCTGAAACAGGGGGCGCAGTAGTTGCATTCGAGCCTTTGGAGGAGGATGGGAGCTTTGGAGTCTCGGACCGTACCGTCCCAATTATGGAGGCCTTGCGCACCGATACTGCTAAAGCTCTCACTGAAATGACGGATGGATGGGATGATGATTTAGAAAAAAAGCTTGAAGAAGCGAAGATAAAAATCTTGCTTGATAATTGCAAGTCGATGTTTAGAAGATTTTCTCCAAAAGCTATGGCAAGACTTGCAAACTTAATATTGGAAAATCCTGAAGCCGGCTTCGTATGGATAAAATCTTTGGATGTACTTATACGATGTGATGCCGATAAAATATCTAAGAATCCTATCAAGGGTCCAGGCATGTATATATTAAACCTTGAGGATTCTGATACAGACATCACCCTCTTGGCTTCAAGTCCAAAGGATACCGGAGATGGGCTTTTGGCTTCATCTTTCAAAAAAGCTCATGCGGGAGTAGTAGGAGAAGCGACAAGTCATGGTCTACCCGCATCAGCAACTGTCAGCTATATGGGTAGGTCTCCCCTAAATGCACTTTTTATACCGGCTAGCCTAATACAGGCTCTGCCTGCTGACGCTCAAGCTGAATTGCTGACAAGAGGGCTCGAAGCCAGAAATTATTTAAGTGGGTTAAATCTTGATATGACCATGGATACAGCTGAGGATACCGCTCCATATACAATTCCGATGAATAGCCTACCAAAAGAAACTCTAAATTGGCTTATCGATTCCGGATTGGCTGAAGCTGTGAATGCTGCAGATATTTCAACTTATGATGAGGATATTGAAAGTGGAAAAGATGTAACTGCCAGATCATATTACGCCGGTGATGATATTGAGCTACTTCAAGGTTATGTAGCTTATATAAAAAGTGGAGTATTAAGTGTAGCGGAAAATCAAACTGCAGGTTTTGGCGAAAATAAGGTTCTCGCAAGAATAAGCGAGGGCAACCTAACCGGAGAGATGGTCGCTGCAACAGGTAATGCGCCCAGCGCTAAATTAACTGCTGAAACAGTGGTTGAGATTGTATATATACGTATACCAAAAACTACCAAAGGCATGCCAAATCGCAAAGAAGTTCTCGAGGAAAGAATAGCTGCTCTGCGAGCTTTGCATTTTAACTTAGCTTCTACTTTGCAACGCGCCGCATCTCATAGAAATGCGCTTGCGGCACAGGCGAGCAAAAGAGCTCGAAGAAGAAGGTAGTAGCATGAAGAGGTCGCTGAATTTTACATCCACCACTTAGTCTGATACAATCGGGGGTAAGTTATTCTTAATCAAAAATTTATGTTAAATGCAAAAGCGCTAGGAATGTCCGGAGGTTTGCTTTGGGGATCTTGTATGCTTGTTTCTACTTTTATCGGAATGTATTTCGTAGGTTATGCGTCTGGTTATTTTGACATGCTTATGGGTATGTATCCAGGATATGAACTATCTGTTCCAGGTGCATTTATTGGATTCGCCTATGGCTTCGCCGATGGATTTATCGGCATGTTCCTACTCGGATGGCTATACAACCGATGCGACGCTAAATGCCCATTTGTAGGTAGCAAAAAAAAGAAATAGCCCAGTTTTTACTTGAGTAATTTTGTGTGTAGTGTAAGATCCGGTACTTAAGTTTATTAGTTTTGTCTTATGGAAAATATCTTGAGGAATCAAAAATGTGGAACGTGTAGTAAGGATTTCCCTATCACAGATATAGATGAAAAAATCTATGCAAAGTTTGAGGTCAAAAGTCCCAAGGATTGCGATTTTTAATTCCAAAAGTGAGAACTCCGAATATACCGTTCATAGTGGTGGTAACCGAAATTGCTACATGTCTTCCTCGCTTGTCGATTGCGAAGATGTTCATTACACGGATTGGGGGTTTTATTGTAAGGACTCTCTCGATCTATATATGTGTACCGGTTGCGAACTTTGTTACTTCTGTTTTTCTTGTGAAAAATGTTATAGCAGTATGTACCTTGAACACTCTGAAGGTTTGAATTTTTCTTACCTTTGTTTTGATTGTCGAGGTTCAAACAATCTTATCGGATGCAGTGAGCTTCGCAACAAAGAATACATGGTCCTAAATCAAAAAGTTACTCCTGAAGAATTTGAAAAATATTTGCATGCATTAAAAACCAACCCGGAATACAGAAAAGAATTTTTGAAAAGTTACGATCAATTAAAAGCGCAAACTCCAAAGCGTTTTGCGATGGAAAAAAATTGTGAAAATTGCACCGGAAATAATTTGGTAAATGCAAAAAATGCTACAAATTGTTATGACTCAAAAAATCTGGAAGATGTAAGGTACTGCCAGGATACAGGTGATATGAAAGACTGCTGTGATTGTACCAGGATCGGCACGGGAGAAATGCTTTACGAATGTAAAGCGATTATAGATTTAAATTACAGTAAGTTTTGTAATCTCTGCTATTACTCAAGCAACTTGCAATACTGCGATAACTGTCAAAATGCACATGATTCTTTTGGATGCATGAGTTTGAAAAATAATAAATTTTGTATTTTGAATAAGCAGTATACAAAAGAAAAGTATGAAGAGTTGATGCCGCAAATAATCGAGCACATGAAAAAAGAAAAATCATATGGAGAATTTTTCCCAGTTGAATTAACTGTGTATGGATACAATGAGACCAAAGCTTTTGAGTGGTTCCCAATGACTCGGCAAGAAGTTTTGGCAAAAGGTTGGGAATGGAGAGAAAAAGATATCAGGCAATACCTACCCGGAACAAACGAAATCTTAGCATGTGTTGATTGCGGAAAAAATTATAGGATTATTCCTTATGAAGGAAAATTTTATGAGAAACTTGGATTACCGATTCCAAAAAAATGTCCAGACTGCAGGCACTTTGAAAGAGTGGCATGGCAGAGCCCAAGGCGGCTCTGGGAGAGGGTTTGTATGAAATGCTCGACCGATTTTAAAACAACATACTCTCCGGATAAAACTGATATAGTTTATTGCGACGCATGTTATTTGGGTACTTTGAATTAAATTGTTTTTCTATTTAAAAAGTTTTGTGATATAAGATACAAGATGTATTTATTTTTGTATTTATTTTTTAATTTACGTACATATGAGAGTCGTACTAAATCTAAAACATCTACTTGAGAACAAGCTTATTACAAGCTCGGAAGCTAGTAGATTTAAAAGCCTTTCTATGAAGGCTACGTTCCAGTTCGCTGTTAGTTTACTTATGATATTTGGCTTACTCGCACTCGGAGCAGGAGCTTTTGCTATGAAACCGGGGCCTGAAATGATGACGCTTCTCGGTGTTGTTATGCTTGGTCTTGGAATTGTTTTTGGAAGAGTGAAAGGTGAATATTCATGGGCATTTGTGAGCTTCGTTGCCTTGGTCGCCGGTTCGCTTTTGACTGCTAGTGGAATAAGCATGGAACTTGCAAATGTTGAAATTGCGGCACTTGTATCTGCAGTTTTATTTATGCTTGTTGCAGTCATTGCTAACAGCGGATTCCTCAGTGCTTTGTCTGCTATAGCTATTGCTGCGACAGTAGGTGGTGGTGCTGAATATGGTTTCAATAGTAGTTACCTACTAGGTCTTGAATCTCGAATTCTTGCTATAGTAGTTTTCGTTATTCTTGGAGCTTTCGCGCTACAATTATCTAAAAAACTTAAGCCGGCCGGGGGGCGAATAGCTCTTGTTTTTGCACGTACATCTCTTGTTATAATCAACGTTGCATTTTGGGCAGGGTCACTACTTGGAGATACTGTTGGAAGAATAAATTATGAAGCAATGGCTGAGGCGGATTACGATAAGCTTGCAACTGCATACAACACTTTGTTGCCATCATGGTTCGGTGGGGCAGTGATATATTCTCCAAATTTCTTTGCTATCGCATGGGCTGTTGCAATCATACTTATCGGAATATGGGCTGTTAGAAAAAACAGTGCTTTTGTTTTGAATGTTGTCACTGTTTTTGCAGCTTTGCATTTTTACACACAATGGTTTGAAAGATTTGGAACAGAGTCATGGAGCTTGCTTACTGCAGGTGGCGTTGCGGTCCTAATCGCATTTGGTCTTAGTTTTATAAATGAAGACAGGCCGGCTAGAGTAACTTCTCTACCAACTCCTGCAAAAGCAACGCCTACTGTTGCAAAAAAAGTTGTAGCGAAAAAAATGGCTAAGAAGAAAGTTACTGCTAAAAAGCCGGTTGTGAAGAAGGCTGCTGTGAAAAAAGCAGCAGTTAAGAAAGTTGCTGTAAAAAAAGTTGTTGTTAAGAAGGCAAAGAAGAAAAAGGCTACAAAGAAAAAATAAAGTGATTGACCAAAAAGACCTCCGCTTTTGGCGGAGGTCTTTTTTTATAACTGCTCCCAAAGCATTTCGAATACTGTCATCATGGATGCGAAGTAGTCCGGTTGGGTGATTTTGATAGCAACTTCTTTGCTTGGTGCGTAGTGAAGTAGGTAGACGGAGCCGCCCATGAAGATCATGTCCGAAAGTATTTTTTTGTCGGCTGAAATCTTTTTGAATTTATGGTTGGGGTTTTTTGAATTCTTTATAAACCAATCCGCTTCCGGGCCGTCAACAACTATGTCGCGGATATGCGGTTTTGTTATAGCGGATTCTTTGAGATGTTCGAGTCCGATTTTCTTAAGTTCATCTGAATGAAATACAATCCCCGGATTGAAGATCGAACAGTAATCCCCACCGCCGAGCGCGGTCTCGAGCGAGGCGTATACAGTGTCTATAGAATCAAGAGCGCGAATGTCGAACACGCCAAAGTCTTGATCTGATTTAAATGCTATTTCGTCGAGGTGAGTTTCAAGTAGGTGCGCGGAAGTTTTGAGATCATTAAATTTTCGCTCAGCATTTTTTGTCAAAACTTTTGAAATCATCTGCGGTGAGAGTGACGCAAAATATGTCGTATCTTTTCGCTTTTGCTTCGCGACTAAGTTTTGAGCGATTAGAGTTTCGAGTATCGCATAAACAGTCGGACGTTTTAAGTTCGTCGCCTTGGAAATCAAAGTCGCAGTCGTAGCCCCACGCTTGAGCAGATGTATCAGCACAGCCTGTTCGCTAGGATTGAATCCGCAAGTTGAGAGAAGATTTGAAATCATAGGAAATTGTTACTTCGTACCTTATTTCGCAACTCAAGCCTTCGGCGAGTTGCGTGATTGTCAGAAAATTATTGACAAGTTTAGTATAGCATAAATTGGCTTATACGAGCAATATTTATTGCATCATAAAATAAAGGTTATTGAAAACTTTTGAATATGTTTTATAATAGCTTACGAAAGATCACCTACATATATAAACCCCTAACCATCACTTACTATGACACAAGTTACATCGAAAAAATCAGGCATTACATTTGAAGTTTCGGACAAGGATAAAAAATTTATTGAAAATATTTCTCCTGTTATAAATGGGAAGAAATTTGAGATACCGCTTCCGACGACTACTCCGGATGAAAGACAACAGCGTCGGCTCGCGCACAGAAACGAAAGAAATTTATACAAAAGAAAGTGCGACGGTACCGGTAAAGATATTATTTCAACTTATCGAGCCGAAGCCCCATTTCCAGTCTACAGCATTCAACATTGGTGGAGCGACAAATGGAACGCAAAAGATTATGCGCAAGATTTTGATTTTAGCCGTCCATTTTTCGAGCAATTCGCCGAATTACAAAAAAAAGTCCCAAGACTCGGCGTGCTCCAAGAGCAAAATGAAAATTCGGATTATACGAATTGCGCTACAAATTTAAAAGATTGCTATTTACTCTTCTCATCCGATTACAATCGTTCGTGTTATTACGGGGTCTGGATTCAGCGCTCAAATGACTGTCTCGACAACTTACTCCTCGATGACTCAGAGCTCGCTTACGACTGTATTTTCTCAAAAAAACTCTACAACTGTAAAACGTGCATGTATTCATCTTTGTGCTCCGACTCGGCATTTCTACTTGATTGCAAAAACTGCACCAATTGCTTCATGTGCTTCGGACTTCGCAATCAAGAATACTGCTTGTTTAACAAAAAAGTTACAAAAGAGGAATACGAGGATTACATGAAAAAATATCCACTTACGTCACGAACAAATTACGATTATTTCAAAAATCATTTCTTGGAATTCATCAAAGATGCGCCATATCTATATATGCGACGTAACGGACGGATTGAGAATTCTACAGGAGATTTCTTGACTGATGTCGAGAATTGCGAAGAGTGCTTCGAAGCAACTGAAGCCAAAGATTGCAAATACGTTCAAGGCGCATTTCAAGTAAAAGATGCGATGGATTGTTGCTATGTGAATAATGAGTTCGGCTATGAAAATTGCGAATGTTTCCCGATGCCATTTGGCGCAAAATTCTGCGTAAACTGCTACTCCGGATCAGACCTAATGTACTGCGACTCTTGTATGAATAACTGCCGAGATTGTTTCGGATGCGTCGGCCTCAAACAATCACAATATTGTATTTTGAACAAGCAATATACCAAAGAAGAGTATGAAGAATTGTTACCGAAAATCATTGAACATATGAAAAATGACGGCTCATTTGGTGAATTTTTCCCTGGAAATTTGAGCCCATATTCTTACCAAGAAAGTGTGGCGATGGATTTTTTTCCACTGACAAAAGAGCGAGCGATAGCGAGCGGATTTAAATGGGAGGAGGTTGATGATAAGCAATACGTGCCTCAATCCATAGCCGTAGCTGATGACTTGAAAGACATAGATGATTCGATTTGTAGCCAAGTCCTCTCCTGCATCGAAACCGGGAAAAACTTCCGCATCATTCCGCAAGAACTTGCGTTTTACAAAAAAGTCGGATTACCGATTCCAAATCTTTGCCCGGAAACTCGTCATCAAGAGCGTGCGAAATTCAGAAACTCACGACACTTATATGACAGAACTTGCTCTGCCTCTGGAGTAGCGCTTAAATCAACTTACGCACCTGATCGCCCTGAAAAAGTTTACTCAGAAGAAGAATACTTAAAATTGATTGGGTAGATAACAGAAATGACTAAAAGAATTCCCGCGTAGTCATCATGAATATCACTTTGAAGTCTGTTGAAGTATCTTGATGATCGCTTTTACAAGTGGATTGCTTTTTTCAAGTTTTGGAATGATCTTTTTTCCTTCACGTTCTTTTTGGAGAAGATTGTTGAGTGTTAAGATCTTGATATGCTGTGAAGTAAGTGGCAAAGAAATACCTAAGATTTCCGCTATCTCACTTACCGAACAATTCGGTTCATGCATAAGAATACAAAAAATATGGTAACGATTGACATCACTCAACGCTTTGAATACAGCGACAATATCTTTGTTTTTTTCGTTAAATAGTTTTTTTATTTTAGGGGAATTTTTTTTACGTAACATAGTTTTAATATTAAACAATTATTTAATTGATACTCTATTGGTCAAAATACGTCAATGGTATTATTATTTATGTCTCTACTGCACATGAATTACCGACATGCCCGGCTGATCCTGAACACGACGAACGGCATCCTCAATACAACTGGCAATACCGTCTTGAACAAATTGAGCTGTATTTCGATTGCTGAATGCATCATCAAAATCGAGCGAGGGATCTCTAAAATCTACTGATCGAATGATCGCATCTTCATTAGGCCCTTCCGCTTCATCATTATTAATTCCATCGTCCAAATTCATGTGCAATGCTGTCCACCAATTACGCATATCAAATTGAACAGCTCCAGAATGACCGTTAGGGAAAACTGCGATTTCGGTTTCCATAAGGTCTTCAGCTTCAGAATTATGATGAGTCACAGCTCTGAGACTGGTAAACCCGGTGTCGCCCTCATTAATCAAATAAGTAAGTGGGTTCGCTCTGAACTCCGGACCATTGGCAAAACCCGGAAAGCCGGGAATTAGGATCTGAGTACGAATTTTTCGTAAAGGCTCAGAATTAGTATCGTTTTCATTTTGAGAAACAAAAGTAATAGGAATCTCAGCGTCTTCAATGAGGTTTTCAATTTCCTCTTCAGTAAGGTCGCTTGGGTCAATATTAGATGGAAGATATGGCAATAATAAACCAAGCATTTCTCCAGACATCGCATCCTTCACATCTGGCACTTTCATCGCACACAAATCATAGTTTGCCTGTGCAGTGATAAAATCGGCATTCGCAATACCATCTAAAGGATGGGGGCAAATTAAATTCGCAGACAATGCTCCTAATGCATCAGAAATACATCCACGTATACCACTTGAAGTGATATTTAGAGTAGGCGAAGGTAATGTCGGTGTATCCGAATACAGTGATTCGGGCTCTATCTCTGGAGCTAAGGACAACGAGGTGTCGCTGCATCCGCTGCCGACCGCCAAGGCCATTAAGGTTGCCAAAATCGGTGCTTTGTTACGCATAAGTTTTCATGGGTTAGTTATATGTAAAGACTTTCGATTCTTTGATTAAACAATTATTTAATCGTTTAAGGTATAAGTATTACGCCTTAAACTAACCCATGTCAATACAAAAGGCTAAAGAACCAGGAACTCGGAAGTTGAAAAGCGATTTGGATAGTGTAAGTTAAAACACCAAAGCCATTCTTCCTTTGACCTCTCGGAATGTTTCTTTATCCAAATTTGAAACTCGTTTCTTTAATCTTTTTTTATCAAGTGTCCTAATTTGAAAAAGTAATGCGACACTATCTTGGCTTAGTTGTGATATTTTTTTCTCAAGAAAATATGTCGTTGAGTAACCTTGCATTTGTAAGTTAGAAGTAATTGGGGCGATGATCGCCGTATTGAGATGTTCGTTCAATCTATTGTTTTGCAAAATTAACACAGGCTTAAAGCCGCCCTGCTCGTGACCCTTAACAGGATTCAAATCTGCGAGACAAATATCCCCTTGTTGTATTAAAGTTTCTTTCATATTTAAAATGATATTTCGTCCCCAAGTAAAAGCCATTCATCTTCCGAGGGTAAGTCGTCGCATGTGATTTTTGACAACTCTTTGGCCTCCTGCTCCAATCTTTGATCTATATAATTTCTCAATGCAGCCTCTACTATTGAACTTTTGCTCGTATTCATATTTTCTGCTAACTGGTCCAACATTGCATTGATAGATGGCAAAATGGTCACTGATATTTTGAATTTATTTTGTGTATGTACTTTTTTCATATGATTTGAATTAATTATCGTACTAATTAGTAGTACTACTATATCATACTTTTAGTGAGAATGTCGAGTTAATAAATCATAAAAATGACTTAAGTTTCTTTTGGATTTAAGTATAATGCGCCCATATGGAATATTTGGTTGCGGACAATTGGGAGGATTATGAGCTCATCGATATGGGGGATGGTGAGAAATTAGAGCGATGGGGAGATGCTATTTTGCGTCGTCCTGATCCGCAAGTGATATGGCCGAAATTTGATTTGTCGCTCTGGGAGAATGCTGATGCTGTTTATCATAGAAGTGCTCGGGGTGGAGGGAGTTGGGAGTACAATAAAAAACTCCCTGATAAGTGGGTAATCAATTATGGGGATTTGAAATTTTTTGTAAAAACTATGTCATTCAAACATACCGGGATTTTTCCTGAGCAAGGTGTAAATTGGGATTATATGATGCAAGCGATCAAGGGAGCAGGAAGACCTATTAAAGTATTGAATTTGTTTGGATATACAGGGGGGGCGACGGTCGCTGCTGCTGCGGCCGGAGCGGAGGTTACGCACGTCGACTCAGCCAAAGGTATGGTTTATTGCGCCAGTGAAAATGCGGAACTCTCAGGGCTTAAGAATGCGAAAACAAAATGGATGGTCGACGATGCAATTAAGTTTGTAGATCGTGATCTTCGTCGTGGTAATACCTATGACGGAATCATCATGGATCCTCCGGCATATGGCAAAGGGCCCAAAGGTGAGACTTGGAGATGCGAAGATGACCTTTATAAATTTATAGAAAAATGTGCGAAGCTACTTTCCAAAAAACCACTCTTCTTTATAGTAAATTCATATACCGCAGGATTTTCATCAATGGCTATTAAAAATATGATCGAATCGACAGTCGGAAAAGCCCACAAAGGCGAAATCAAATTCGGAGAGATAGGGCTCAAAGCTAGCGCAAGCGATATGGTGTTGCCATGTGGGGTTTTTGTAAGATTCGAAGGGAAGTAATTTAAGAAAGTTTTAACTCCTTTTTAATTGCAAACATATAGTGCTTTTGATAATATACGTACAAGCATTTGTAGGGAATCTTCGGACCCAGAACGGTCTCAACCGTTAACAAGTGCTTCTTTTACTTGCCTTAAAACTTTATGCTTACCAGATTTATATAATTGGAATGCTTTGAATATTCGTAAAATCCATTATCTTCTAATGAATGATTTGGACGATCCATTGATAGTTGGAAAATGGAAAAAAGAAGGATGTATCCGCCACTCTTGGCAATTGAATTTTATATAAGATTCGAATCGATACATCCATTTATAGATGGTAACGGAAGAACTGGCCGAATCTTGTTTGATGCAATTTTATTTCACACTGACTATATGCCGATAGTTTTCTTTACCGAAAATCACGCCTCTCATTGCAAAGCTATCACGAAAGCAGTCGAAGGCAGATATGGAAATTTCCAAAAACACTTCCTAGAACAAGCTGAAAAAACCATAAAATTAATAAAGCTTCATGAGTGAACGGTGTTGAAGTTCCTATGTCAAAATAGATATCTATACGTTAAAATTAACCTACAAATAAATCCAAAATATGACAATTCAAGAATACCTAAATAAAATTCGTGAGCTTAAAATCGAGTTAGATAAAAAGAGACCGCTCAATGAAGGTGAGCTGCGAGAACTTCGTAAATGGTACGATGTAACATACACCTATAATTCAAATGCAATTGAAGGAAATTCACTCACGCTCGCTGAAACAAAAGTTGTTATAGAGGACGGGATAACAATAGGTGGCAAGCCTTTACGTGAAATATATGAGGTGAAAAATCATAAGGAAGTTCTTGAGAGAATGTTTGATTTTGTGAAAGGGCAAGGTGAAATTGAGGAGGGTGTAATTTTAAATTTTCATAAAGTGTTGCTTAATGATATAGATACAGAAAATGCAGGCATCTACCGAAATGTACAAGTATATATCTCGGGTAGTGAAGATATATTACCGCCAGCAAAAGAGGTGCCTTCTTTGATGCGACAATTGTATTCTTGGTATGAAGAGTCAAAGAATTTAAACCCATGTTTACTCGCTGCAAAATTTCATTATAAATTTGTTAAAATACATCCTTTTATAGATGGAAATGGTAGAATGGCGAGATTGTTGATGAACCTGATTCTTGTTAAAAATGGATTTCCACCTGTGATCGTTCCCGTTGTACGCAGGCTCGAATATATACGCAGTATTCAAAACGGCGAAGAGGCTTTTGATGAATTTACTATGAGTGTAATCGTTGAGGGTCTGAAAGATTATTTAAGGATGGTTGGAGAGTGATTTTTACTGAGCGACGAATGCGGTAGCTCCAAGCCAAGAAAGGTTGAATACAGCACGCTGGGTTTTGGCGTAGACGGCAGACTCGATAAGGATGCCGATAAGTTCATCTGGGTTAAGTGAGATTATGGCGACGGAGTTATCGTAGATAGAGATTTGGTTTTCGAAGTCGAATTCTTTTGGGTTTACGAAGAGAATTTCTACAAGCTCGCGTGGAAAATCTTTTGGGTAAAAAGTGTCGAGAAATGCTCGTGAAGCCTCTGTTGATGGCGAGAGAAATCGAGCCTTTACGTTTTTTTTCACAAGTTTTTTTGTGTATTCAGGTAGGTAGTCTGGTAAAAATTCACCAAGTGCCTCGAGGTTTGTATAACCTAATACTTCGCTTTTTGCTTCGAGTGTTTGATCGAACAAAGCCTTTATCCCTTCGATACCTTCAAATGATCTTATAATCGGCTTGAACGCATCTACGTTTGTTAATTTAAGAAGTTCAGGAACTATCTTTTCTGCGAGCTCGAGTTTTTCTTCCTGTTGATTAATCAAAACCTGAGGAGGCTCAGCTACAAAAAATTTCGTCCCATCCTTTGTATAACTTGTGATGAGTCTTTTTTTCTTCAGCTTTTCAAGTATGTGATAACAATTCACGCGTGGGACGCTCGACCTACTTGCAATTGAGCTCGCATACGAACCACCAAGCTCAATTATTGTAAGGTAAACCTGAGCTTCATCTTTGGTTAGGCCGATATTTTGAAGGTCTGAGTTAAGCACGAAAAGTTTTAATTTTCTAAAATCATCTTTTCAAGATCCTTTTTCAATTTTGGTAATTTATTTTGAATAATACTCCACAGTAACTCGTAGTCTATTTCAAAATAGTCATGAACCAATTTGTCACGTGTGCCAGCAATCCTCCTCCATTCAACCTCCGGATACTTTTCTTTTAATTCGTTTGGAATTCGTTTTGCAGCCTCACCAAGGATTTCAATACTTTTACAAAACGCTTTGCATAAAACCTTATCTCCAAAAAAACTATCAAAATCAAGCCCCCTTGACTCTTGCAAAATAAACTCCGCCTCATCTTTCATGTGGCATAAATATTCAATTGGATTCTTCGATAACATACTCAACTTCTTTTAAAATATAAGGACCAATATACGGACTCAGCGCCTTGTCCGTGACAAGCTCGACTTCTCTACCCAAACCATCTTCGAGAAAATAGGCCAAGTCAATAAAATTGTCATAGTTTTTTTTCTCTTTATGAAACGAGACTAGAAAATCAATGTCACTGCTGTCCGTTTGCTCGCCACGAACAAAGGATCCAAAAAGTCCAAGTTTTTTCGCCCCGTACCCTTCGATAACGTTCTTATTATCAAGAATGAATTTCTTTATCGCCTTTTTGTCTTTTACAGCTTTTACCATATAGTCATATTATGACATTAGAAAGATACATTTAATACTTATTAAAAGCAACTAAATCGAGACCCGGCCCAAGCTGTTGTAAATATTTTTCTACAGTATTTTAGCGCTTTTGGTAGCCAAATGCAATACGTTGGTATAGACTCCCTTACAAGAAGTTGGTACACTTGCCACTTGTAATATTTTATTGCATCATAAATGAACCCAATCACAAAAACATGTCGAGTGACAAATCAACCCTTTATTATCACGGAGGAGGAGCGGAAATTCTGCGAGCAAATGGAAGTTCCAGTTCCAGATATTTGCGCAGAGGAGCGGATTCGTAGACTTATGAATGAAAGAAATGCGCGAAATTTGTATTATAGAAAATGTGATTTAACCGGGAAGCAAATACTTTCTCAACATCATCCCGATAGCCCTTTCCCCGTATATGAAGCTACGCAGTGGTGGGGCGATTCATTTGATGGACTTGATTATGGAGTGGACTTTGATTTTGATCGGCCATTTTTTGAACAGTATTTGGAGCTAAAAAATAAAGTACCACACATGTCAGCATTTGTAATTAGTGGGACTCTTGAAAACAGCGACTATACAAATTGCACCGGATATATAAAAAATTGTTATTTGATTTCCGAATCTGATTATGATGAGGATTGTTATTTTTCAAATAGAATTTATCATAGCAAAGATGTAATGGATTCATCGAATTGCACGGAATCTGAACTTTGTTATCAATGCGTTGACTGCACAGGCTGTAACCGACTTTTGTACTCTGAAGAATGCACACAATGTCGCGACGGTTACTTTTTATATAGCTGCAAAGACTGTAGTGACTGTATTGGTTGCATAAACCAAAATCACAAAAAATATATGATTTTCAATGTGCAATATACAAAAGCTGAATATGAAAAATATAAGACGGCATTCCAATTGAATACACACCCTGGAGTTGCAGACTTAAGAAAAAAATGTGAAGATTTTTTTAACCAACATCCGCACAAAGCGTTGCAACAAGAACATAATGAAAACTCAACTGGTGATCATTTA
Source organism: Candidatus Peregrinibacteria bacterium (assembly GCA_030700255.1). NCBI lineage: Bacteria > Candidatus Peregrinibacteriota > Candidatus Peregrinibacteria bacterium. The sequence goes on from JAUYJN010000004.1 coordinate 39,931, forward strand.
TACCATTCAAAAAATAGTTCGAATTGTTTCGATTCATCAAATTTAGAAGATTGCATAAATTGCGTGAGAGTTGCGGGAGGAGTTAAGTCCGCTATGGATTACACCTCTTGGGGATTTAAAGCTGAGCTAATATATATGAGTAGTGCTTGTGGCGACAACGTATACAATTTGAAATTCTGTAGTAGCTGCACCACAAACGTAAGTAATTGCACCTACTGCTACATGCTCACAAGTTGCAGTGATTGCTTCGGATGCGTCGGCCTTAAAAAGAAAAAATACTGCATATTCAACAAGCAATATACCAAGGAAGAGTACGAGGCACTTGTGCCGAAAATTATTGAGCACATGAAAAAAACTGGGGAATGGGGCAGATACTTCCCGCAAGAAATATCATCGTTCGCATACAATGAATCGATTGCTATGGAGAATTTCCCACTTACAAAACCTGAGGCAATTGCACTCGGATATAGCTGGCGCGACGAAGATGATTCCAATGCGTATCAAGGCCCAAAAGTTGAAATACCCGACTCTATCGATGAAGTGAATGACGAGATTTGTAAACAAATTCTCAAGTGTGAATCGTCTGGGAAATTATATAAAATCATTCCACAGGAATTGAAATTTTATAGACAACTTGGTATACCGCTCCCGCACAGATGCCCTGCACAAAGGCATGCGGACAGGTACGCTCGAAGAAATACATATAAATTATATGAAAGGAAATGCGCTGCAAGCGGTGAGAAGATTTTGACTTCATACCCACCTGAAAGCCAAGTCCCTGTATACTCTGAACAAGAATTTTTAAAAGTAATTTACTAATGGCACATTTAACTCAAACATGTAGGATTTCAGGAAAGCAATTTATCGTAAGCGATGAAGACCAAGCTATGCTCAGTAAATTGTCGCCGGTGCTCAATGGAAAGAAATACGACTTGCCACTTCCGACACTCTGCCCAGAAGAAAGGCAAAGACGACGGATGGCATTTCGAAATGATCGGACTCTTTATTATAGAAAATGTGACTTAACGGATAAACAAATTCTTTCACAATACCCAAGTGAATGCGCATACACGATTTATGATGCAAATATTTATTGGACGGATAAGTGGGATCCGATGCGATATGGGCATGACTTTGATTTCAGTCGGCCGTTTTTTGAACAATTCGAAGAGTTTTTAAAAACCGTTCCACGCATTTCCGTAAATGGTCTAAACAATGAAAATTGTGACTTCACCAGCTTCGCAGGATGGAGCAAAAACTGCTATCTCACATGTACTGCTGATTATAATGAAGACTGCTACTACATCTATTACGCATTAAAAAATAACGATTGTTGCGATGCATGTTTTATTACAGAGTCTCAACTTTGTTATGAATGCACTGATGTAAAAAAATGCTATCACTGCCTGTATTCACAAAATCTTACAAATAGCTCAGATTGTATTTTGAGCAGAGATCTCATTGGATGCCAAAATTGTTTCGGATGCATCGGGCTTCGTAATAAACAATATTATTATTTCAATGAAAAATTAAGCCCTGAAGAATGGCAACAAAAAGTTGATGCATGGAATCTGCATTCTGCAATTGGACTGAATAATGCAAGGAATGAAATTGCAAAATTCTTCTTACAATTCCCGCGGCGTGCGGTCGAAACCACCGGATCCGAAAATGTACTTGGGGATTATGTATTTTTCTCACAAAATTGTTACCACTGTTTTGATGTGAAAGAATCTCAAGATTTACGATATTGCTCTCATATAATCAACGCCAAAGACTCAATGGATTGGGATTATTATGGCTCTGATGGAGAACTGTGCTACGAGATGCAAAGCTCTGCTGGGGGCGTAAAAAACTGCGCCTTCTCAACAAACTGTTGGGGTAATGATTCGTATCTTTTGTACTGTGATCTTTGTACCAAATCCAAAAATTGCTTCGGATGTATAGGACTACGAAATGCTGAGTATTGTATTTTTAACAAGCAATATTCAAAGGAAGAATATTTTGAAATGGTTGATAGAATCATAGAACATATGAAAAGAAAACCGCTTCCTTCGGGGCAAGCAAACGAGTGGGGTGAATTTTTCCCTGCGAATTTAAGCCCACATGCTTACAATGAGTCAGTAGCAACAGACTACTACCCACTTACAAAAGAAGGGATTTTATCGCAAGGATTTAGGTTTGAAGAGGTTGGGTATACCAGTGATTACCAAGGAGTTGTTCCGAGTACTCCTGACAATATAAATGATATTGATGAATCTATTTGCAAACAAATTTTGAAATGCGAGACCTCTGAAAAATTATTTAAAATCATCCCACAAGAATTTAGATTTTACAAAAACAATGAAATACCAATCCCTAGGCGCTCTCCTGAGCAAAGATACAAAGACAGAATGAACCTCCGAAATCCCCGTGTAATTTTTGATAGAAATTGTGCTAAGTGCGCTGCCCCAATGCAGACGACCTTCGCACCAGACCGCCCAGAAATCGTATACTGCGAAAAGTGCTATTTAGAAAATGTTAATTAATATGACACCAATCACTCAAACATGTCGCCTGTCCGGAGTTCAGTTCGTTATCAGTGATTTGGAACAAGAATTTTTACGCAAAATGGAAGTGCCACTTCCGACCATCTCGCCATATGAAAGAATGCGACGCAGACTCTCATTTCGAAATGAACGACTTTTGTATCATCGCAAATGCGATCTCACTGGGAAGCAGATTATTTCTTCTGCATCTCAAGATAAAAAATATCCTGTGTACTGCGCTGATGCTTGGTGGAGCGATGATTGGAGTCCGCTGGATTATGGGCGTGACTTTGATTTTAGTCGGCCGTTTTTTGAACAATATTTTGAGCTGCGTGATCAAGTGCCGCGCCTCGCGCTGCAACAGCAACGCCCAATGATCAATAGTGAATATTGCAACTGTGCTTCGAAGAATAAAAATTGTTATCTGTGTTTTTCAACCAATCATTGCGAGGATTGCTATTACGGCTCGTGGATTAATTTTTCAAAAGACTGCGTGGACAACGAAAACTCACTTAAAAATGAACTAGCTTACGAAACCAACGACTGCGAAAGCTGTTACAATTGTGTCTACTCCGAAGAGTGCCATAACTGCAATGATGTGTATTTTTCCAAAGCATGCATCGGCTGTAAAAATATTATTTTTTGCACAAATTTAAAAAACAAAGAGTACTGTATTTTTAATAAAAAATATTCAAAAGATGAGTTTAAAAAATTCAAACAGGAAATGAATTTAGGCTCAAATAAAAAATTTAGTGAGCATGTCGCGACATTTGAAAAAATGAAATCCGGCATGATCGTAAAAGAATACCACGGAACAAATAACGAAAATGTAACAGGCAACCATATAACAAATTGCAAAAATAGTTTTTGGAGTTATATGGTGACTGACTGTGAGGATGCGACGCACTGCGCAAGCGTTGAAGTTGGAGTTAGGAATTGTATGGATTACACATACTGGGGAGGAAACGCCGAAAGAATTTATGAATGCCAAGCCTGCGGATATGATCTTTTTAATTTGAGATTTTGTAATCTTTGTTGGAGCAACTGCTCGGATCTCACATACTGTGACCACTGTTTCTCAAGCTCTGATTGCTTCGGATGTATCGGTTTAAAAAAGGCAAAGTATTGTATTTTGAATAAACAATATACCAAGGAAGAATATGAAGAATTGGTACCGAGGATAATTGAGCATATGAAAAAAACTAAAGAATTTGGCGAATTTTTCCCAACTTCAGGATCGCCGTTTGCGTACAATGAAACGCTCGCTGTTGAATATACGCCTCTCAATCGTGAGGAAGTTTTGGCTCGAGGAAATATGTGGAAAGAGGCAGATGCAATCGCTAAGTACCAAGGCCCGAAAGTCGAAATCCCCGATAATATAACTGATGCGCCTGAGGATATTTGTTCGCAAATTTTGACCTGTGAAGTTAGTGGGAAATTATACAAAGTCATTCCACAGGAACTGAGATTTTTGCGTAAAATGAATCTACCAATCCCAAGACGCTGCCCAGACCAACGGCACGCCGATCGCATGGCTAGACGAAACCCAAGGGTGCTTTATCAAAGACAATGCGCCAAGACTCACAAGGAAATCTGGACTACATACTCTCCAGAAAGACCTGAAAAAGTTTACTGCGAAGAGGCTTATAGGGAAGAATTTATATAGAGTCTCTATAAATGCCATTTCTGTGTTGAACTTTAAGAATCATAAAATAATCCTCATTCTTTTCTCGACCTAGATACTCAAGAAGCAACCTATAATCGCCCACGCGCAAACGATGGGTTGCCGGCTCTATACATTCAACCGAAACAAGTATGGAAAATATGTCGGGGTGACGTTTAATTGATTTGAGCTTATTTACTATCCGCCCTTGTATATCCTGTGACGGTTTTTCAAATGTCTTTTTACCCTTTTTTGTAAATTCAAAAATACTCATTTGCTTATATTACAAAACCGCTTGGGCCAGAATCATGTGATTCTTGCATCTGTTTCTTCAAGGCCTCCTTGTTTAATTCTATTTCATAATCTTCCAAATAGTCCTCGATCAAACTTTGGCAACCATCAAAATATGGGAGCATAACAACTTTTCCTTGCCCACGATTCGTGACTATATAAGTAGTCATTTCGATATTATTTGCGATTTCGCACATTCTTTTTTGCGCCTGTGTTGTTGTTATAATTTTAGACATATATATTTAGTTATATAGATAAATACTGATTTCACTATATATTTTACTATATATTAGAATATGTATCAATGCATATATTTAAAAAAACGTAAATGCACTTATATCATAAGATCTTAAAATATTTTTAAAATCTTTAGTAAAAAAAACTATAAAATAAATGACAATTTTTCAAGAGTACTATACTATTTACCCAACTTAAAACTCGAATGAACCGTCGCCACCATGGAAAACTGCAAACAATGCAAAACTCTATTTGAAATTACTGGAAATGACCGTGAGTTTTATGATAAAATTTCTCCGGTTTTTAGTGGTGTGAAATATTCAATCCCAAGTCCGACTTTGTGTCCGGCATGTCGAAGTATGAGACGGCTTACATATAGAAATGGAAGGACTCTTTATCAAAGGAAGTGTGATGGCACTTCCAAAGATATAATTTCTGTATATCATCCTGAGACGCCTTTCCCCGTATACTCTGTCGAACATTGGTATTCGGACAAATGGGATGGGCTTGAATATGGGCGAGATTTTGATTTCAACCGTCCATTTTTTGAGCAATTTCATGAACTGTCTCAGGTGGCCCCAAGAGCCTGCTTGCTCAATGAAGCAAATGAGAATTCAGAATATACAAGCTATGCAGGGTGGAATAAAGACTGCTACCTTGTGTTTTATTCCGATCGTAATCAACAGTCATATTATCTTGGGGATTCGTTTTATAATGTAAGTTGTTTAGACTGTTCATTTTCAAATAGAAATGAACTTTGCTATGAGCTTATTAATTCATTTAATTGCTACAATAGTAAATTTATCTACGATTCACAGTTGTGCTATGACTCGTGGTTTTTGAAAAATTGCGTTGGATGCAAGAATTGTATCGGGTGCGTCAACTTAAGAAATAAAGAATATTGTATTTTCAATGAGCAGTGCACGAAAGGGCAATACGAGGCAAAATTAAAAGAATTCAGCTTTGATAGTCATAGCTACCTTGAGGAATTCAAAAGGCGGTTCCAAGAATATTTGCTTAAATTTCAAATGAAATATCTTCATGGAATAAATAATGAAAATGTATCCGGTGATTACATTAATAACTCACGAAACCTTGCAGAATGTTTTCATGTAGAGGCGAGTCAGGACTGCGCGTACTTAAATGACTGTCAAAAATGCAACGACTGCTACGACATGGATGGCTGGGGCGGAAGCGGGGCCGAACGTGTATATGAAGGGCAAACTGTTGGGGAATCTGTATTGAACGTACTTTTTTCCAGTTTCATAATCAGTTCGTCATACGACATCTTGTACTCGGAATTTTGTACAAATGGCTCGAACAATTTGTTCGGTTGCTCTGGTTTAAAAAAACAACAATATTGCATTTTGAATAAAAAATATTCAAAAGAAGAATATGAAAAATTGGTGCCGAGGATAATAGAGCATATGAAAAGCAGTGGTGAGTTTGGTGAATTTTTCCCAGCAAGTTTAAGTCCATTTGGCTACAATGAAACTCAAGCTTATGAGCAATTTCCGCTTTCAAAAGAAGTCGCTCTTAGCAAAGATCTGAAGTGGAGGGATCGAGACCCTAAGGATTATCTACCACAAAATTTCGCTATAACCGATCGAATACATGATGTATCTGATGATATATGCGGTATGACTTTAGCATGCGAAGTAACACATAAAAATTATAAAATAATTCCACGCGAATTACAGTTTTATAAAACAATGGGATTGCCGATACCACGTCTCAGCGCCGATCAAAGACATACAGAGCGATTTAAATTACAAAACCCTAGATTTCTTTTTGATAGGGTTTGCTCAAATTGTAATACAAACTTACAATCATCTTTCAAATCAGACCGCCCCGAAAAAATACTTTGTGAAAAGTGTTATTTGGCTGATGTGTACTAAGTCTCTAAGCGAGTCTTTTTCCCGCTTCTATATAAACATCTGAGCGGTGGCGGATCGCGAAGATTTTGACTGTTTTACCTTCTATTCTAAAAACGACTCTGAAATTTCCAACCCTTAACTTCCTGTAGCCTTTGAGTGAGCGCCGGAGTGGTTTTGCAAACTGCTCGGGAGATGACATGAGTTTTTGCTCAATTGCTTTTTTAATTTTATCTCGAACTGGTGATGATAATTTTGGGATATCAACATTTTTGACCTCTCTCACATATATAACATTGTACGTCATGACCAAATATCTTCATGGGATATAAATTTTGTATCTTTTTTATCCCTTTCCTCTGCGAGCAAATTTAGAAAATCATCCTCATCTAACTCAATTGCAACCTCAATAAGCTCAACGGCTTTTGACGAGACAGAGATTCCGTCGCGCTCTGCGAGTGCCTCCAGAGCTTCATACGTCTTCTCAGAAGGCGTTAAGTTAACTCTTTTTTTGTTGGTTGGCATGAGTAAGTTTTTCATAAAATTACGTTTATAGTGTACCATAAGTGTTACACCATTTCAATGGATATAAAAATCTGTGTTTATATAGATAGCATACAAAGTTAAAAATTCTTTAAAATCTCGTTTAAAAAAAACTCTAAAAAATGGCTTTCCATAACATCATCTTGTTTTCAAGGAATTGCTTCGCTATACTGTTAACAGTAACAGTACTTTTTGAAATTATGAAAACTCAAAAAAACAAAACTCAGGCGGCCCAGGTGTATTTCCCAAAGAGCGTATATTTTAAAATCAAAATAGAGGCCAAGCGTGAGGACAAGCCGATGGCCGCATGGATTCGCGACATTGTTCTCAAAGAACTTGAAAAGAAAAATAAGGGTAAAAAGAGGCTTTCTGATTTGAAAACTTTTTCTGTGCCAGAGTTCAAAGGCTTCAAACCTGAAGATATTGATAAAATTGTTTATGAATTATGATATTTGCAGATACATCTTTTTTGATAGGCTACTTGATCGAGGAAGATCCTCATCATGAGAAGGCTCTTGAAATTGCCGCAACAATTGAGGATGATTTGCTTGTCACACATGATGTTTTAAAAGAGTTCGTTACCGTAGTTACTTACAAATCCTCAAGTGAAGTAGCCTTCGCGCTTTTTACAGCTGTTAAATCTAGCTACTTTATACAGGTGATGAATGAAGTTGAAGGGCACTTTGAAGAAACCATGGCAATCTTCGATCTACTTGGCCATCATAAATTTTCTTATACCGATTGTTCGCTAATTGCAATCGCCCAAATGCTCGAAGGCGAGGTACTTACTTTTGATAAGAGATTGGAAAAGGCGCTGGAGTAATGTAAACTTGCATTCTGAAATTAAGAAAAATTTATGGAAGGAATTATTCGCACTAAAAAATGTTCAAACGATTGCTGTGATGGTGAGATTCCCATCACTTCTTGGGATATAGAATTTTTCAAGAAAATGGATGTGGCGGAACCAACTGAATGTTTTGATTGTCGACAACAGTTGAAACTTTCTTTTCGTAATGAGCGGAAACTCTATCACAATAAATGTGGGCTGTGTAATAAGCCGATTGTCGCTATTTATTCGCCTGATCACCGCCTAGCTGGCGGGACAAGTAAACCGTACCTCGTATATTGCACGACTTGTTGGTGGGGAGACGGCTGGGATCCACTTGGTTATGGAAGAGATTTTGATTTTAGTCGACCAGCTTTTGATCAAATTCGTGAGCTTCATGAGGCTGTACCAAAGCTCGCACTACTCGTACTCGGAGATAATATAAATAGTGATTATGCGCATGATGCCTATCGCTTAGAGAATTGTTATTTAACATTTGATGGGGAGCAGGCGAGGGATTGCTATTATGGAGAGACGTTCTCTCACACCAAGAATTGCATGGATTTTTTTGTCACGAAAGAGTGCGAGCTCTGCTATGAAACGGTGAACTGCAAGGGGTGTTACAATGTGAATTTTTCCCGATATTCTCAAAATTGTTCTGATTCGAGTTTCCTACTTAATTGCAAGGGTTGCAAGAACTGTTTTGGATGCGTGAATCTTCAGCAAAAGGAATATCATGTTTTTAATAAACCTTATTCCAAAGAAGAATATGAGAAAATCGTCGCTTCATACGGACTTTCAAATCATTCAAATCTTGTGAAATTCCGATCAGAGATCGAGGCGTTTTTTCTTGGGTTTCCTAGAAAACATATCAATGGGATTATGAATGACAATGCCACTGGGGATAATTTGAATAACTGCAAGGACACGACCGAATGCTATGACTGTGATAATTTGCGAGATTGCAAATACTGCACAAATGTACAGATGGGTGCGGCTGACTGTTACGATGTGAATATTTGGGGTGGCGATACAAGCATGGTTTTTAACTGTGTTGGGGCTGGCGCTGGGACTCAAAATGTAATCGGGAGCTTCTATGCCGGAGTTGGGGCCAACAATATATATCACTCTCTGGTTTGCATGAATAATAATAAAAATTTATTCGGGTGCGTTGGGCTTCGTCAAAAAAAGTTTTGCATTTTAAACAAACAATATACCGAGGCGGAATGGGGGCCTATGTTTGAAAAAATTAAAACTTATATGAAATCGACTGGAGAGTGGGGCACGTTCTTTCCACCAGCGGTGAGCCCATTTGGATACAATGAAACTATGGCAATTGAGTATTATCCACTGACTAAAGATCAGGCCCTGGAACGTGGATTCAAATGGCGAGACCCAGATCCAAAAGAATATTTAGCACAAACATACATAACTCCCGAAGATATTTCACAAGTAGATGATGGGATCTTGAAAGAAATTTTGGCATGTACCTGCTGTGGCAAGAATTTTAAATTAGTACCTCAAGAGCTCAAGATTTATCGCCAAAAAGGATTCCCAATTCCTAGGAAATGCTGTGATTGTCGACACCTTGATAGATTGGCTCTGAGGAATCCAAGGAAGCTTTGGGAAAGGAATTGCACTAAATGTTCAGCTAATATAAGTAGTTCATACGCCCCGGAGCGTCCTGAGAAAGTTTATTGTGAGAAGTGTTATTTAGCGGAAGTTTATTAAAAACTTTCTGAAAAAACTCTAAAAAAAATTGTCGAGGTTTTTTGACGTACAAAAATCTATAAGGGTTGCTATATCGCAATCTTGATTAATCAAACGTTGCTGTTATGCTGTCTCCGGTTTTAAAGTATGATTTTTATTAAAGTGATTTACGAAAAATTTGAAAAATTAAGGTTGGTGATGGGTGTCCTTGGAAATCCTGAAAAAAACATAAGATTTGTTCATGTGACAGGTTCAAAGGGCAAGGGTTCTGTATGCGCTATGACGGCATCAATACTCAAAGAGGCAGGGTGGAAAGTTGGGCTTTTTACCTCTCCGCATATTCAAAAATGGAATGAGCGGGTGAGGGTAAATGGTGTCGATATAAGTGATGAAGACTTGAAAATATTTGAGAATCGGGTTGATACAATATGTAGCGAAATTCAAATTGAGCTCACTGAAATGGAGAGGTTTTTTATGATTGCACTTGGATATTTCGGCGAACAAAAAGTTGAGATTGCCGTAGTTGAGGTCGGGATAGGGGGGAGAAAGGATGCGACAAATGTGATTGATGGGATAGTCTCAATTATTACAAATATCGAGCTTGAGCACACTGAAATACTTGGGGAGACATTGGAGAAAATTGCGCTGGATAAAGCCGGGATAATTAAGGAAGGTTCAGTGTGTATAACTGCCGAAACGGATAGTCGATTAATCGAAGTTTTTGCGAAAGAGGCCGGTGAAAAAAAAGCGAAATTGATAGTGCTCGAGCCATCTGACACGGATTTGATTAGTCAAACTATCAAGGGTCAGGTTTTTAATTTTATGAATTATAATAACGTAGAAATCCCTCTACTTGGACGACACCAAACTTCAAATGCGACGATCGCAATAATGTGCTGCGAGGCACTGAATACAAAGGGAGTAAAGATAGATGAAAACAACATTCGAAATGGACTCAAAAATGTAAGTTGGCCACTCCGACTCGAAGTGATAAATTTGAAAGATAAAAACATGCCGACAATAATTATCGATGGAGCGCATACGCCAAAATCAATACAAAGAGTCGTGCAATCCCTCAACAAACTCTGTAATCAAAAGAAAAAAATAGTTATCGCCGGATTTTCGGAAGATAAAAAATATGCCAAAATACTAGAGATACTGCTTAAAGATTTGATATCTCCCAAAGATGAATTAATCCTTACTCAAGCCAAATATAAAGGTTTGGATGTTGATACTATAGCCGAGTGCCTAAATGGAGCGCACGCCCATATCACGTATTCAGTCGCTACAGCGCACGCAAAAGCTCAAAAGCTGGCACAAAAAACGGATGTTATTATCTGCCTCGGAAGTCTTTATCTCGGTGCGGAATACTATAAAATTCTTACTAAATCTTCATATATAAATCTATAATTCCAAAAGTCTGCCCGGGCAGACTTTGGCGTGTGGGCGCAGACGGATAAGCGGAGGTACTTTCGTTTGCGTGCTAAAAAAATGTGAGTTGATGAATGGGAAATTTTTTGGGTGGTGGTTAAATAGGAAGTTGGTGATGCGGGGTTGAGGGTCAATGTTGGGGCGCGGGTGAGGTAGCCGATGAGCATTGTAAAAAAGCCATATTTATGCTAAAATTGTATATTAAATATGTATGGTTTTACGTTATATTTAAAATGCATGTAAAAGATTTCAAAAAGATAAACTTATGGGTGACAAAGTAGAACAAAAAAAGGATCATTCAGCACATTCAAGTGGAATGGAAATTCTTCACGTCATCGTGTCTCAAGGTACACCTGATAATCCGAAACTTGAAAAGCTCTTTTTGAGTTTTCTTGATAATTTGCATAATACCTCTAAGGGCAAAAGAATGGCCTTTGAAATGTTCGGCTATAACCAATACACATACTTCTTTGTAGCCGTTGAAACAGAGGTCGCCAGACTTGTGGAGGGTTTGATTTATTCGACTTTTCCAGGGGCCGAAATCAAGCCAATGGATGACTATACCAGATTTTATAACCCGGAAGAAAATACGCTTATGGGTACAAGTATCACCCTCAAGATGAGTGATATATATCCATTGAAAATTTACAATGAATTCGAAGAGGATTCTTTGTCCGGAATATTCTCGGTGATTTCAAAGATGGCACACAAGGATCAAGCTTGGATTCAGATACTCGTGAACCCTCGGGATGATAACTGGGCGTACCATTTTGAACGTAAAATGAAAATGAAATACAATAAGTTCAAAAGAAATTTCAGACTCAAAAATTACGCCAGGCTCAAAGATAAAAATGTATTCTTCGAAGAGGAGAATTCGAATTTTGTAAGCAAAACCGAATTCAATCCATTTGAAATTCAAATAAAGTTTGGAGCTGTAGCCAAAACCCCAGCGGAGGCGAAGAAAAATCTAATAGCGATAGCAAAGGCATTTTATCAATTCAACAAAACCGACTACAATGAATTCATACTAAGTAAGGCAAAAAAAGGTGATGCGTTTTTGAAAGAATACAAGGCTCGCAAAATGACTACCTCTTCGATCTTGAGTGCGCAGGAGCTCGCAACACTCTACCATTTTCCAAATGCAGACCACGTACCACATGTCGTCCACGTACTCGCAAAAAAACATGAACCACCAAAGGATCTGCCAACCGGCGGAGAGAATGTTTCTATGTTTGGTAAGACCAATTATCATAATAATTTTGAAGAATTTGGTATCAAACGTGAAGATAGAAGGCGGCATCTTTATGTCGTTGGTAAGTCCGGTACCGGTAAATCAAAATTACTGGAAATGCTCGTGCAGCAAGACATAATCAATGGCCATGGAGTAGGTGTGCTCGATCCACATGGAGATCTCGTTGATAATATTCTTCGCATGGTTCCGGAGCACCGCATGAAAGATGTGATTTATTTTGATCCGGGGGATACGGAATTTCCAATTGCGTTTAATCCGCTGGAAAAAGTTGATGAAAAATACAAGATGCAACTCACGATCGGATTTATAGATATTTTCAAAAAACTATTTGGTACCAACTGGTCAGACAGACTTGAGCATGTACTTCGATATACAACTTTAGCACTTTTGGATTCGCCAAACACAACGGTACTTTCGATTTTAAAAATGCTTTCGGATAAAAACTATCGTCAGAGCATTGTCGCTAGAATCACGGATTCCGTCGTAAAAAACTTCTGGGTAAATGAATTTGCCGGATGGAGTGAGAAATTCGATGCGGAAGCGATAACGCCACTTTTGAATAAAGTCGGACAGCTTGTATCTACAAACATGGTGCGAAATATGATCGGACAACCTATCAATACCTTCGACATTCGTGACGTGATGGATAACCAAAAAATCCTTCTGATGAAGGTTTCAAAAGGTCTACTTGGAGAGGAAAACTCACAACTTCTCGGTTCTATGATTATTACAAAAGTTTATCAATCGGCCATGGCCAGAGCCGATATGAAAGAAGAAGATCGTAAAGATTTTTACTTCTATGTAGATGAGTTTCAAAATTTCGCAACGGACACTTTCTCGGAAATCCTTTCCGAGGCTCGTAAGTATCACTTATGTCTAACAATTGCGCATCAGTATATCGGGCAGCTTAATGACGATGTCCGCAAAACTGTATTTGGTAATGTAGGTTCTATGATTTCATTTCGTGTTGGTGCGGAAGATGCCATAATCCTCGCTGATGAATACACTCCGGTTTTCTCTGTTCGAGATATTATCAATCTCGGAGTACGAGAATTTTATACAAAACTTTCTATCGATGGCGAACTCTCTGAGGCGTTTTCCGGAAGAACTCTCGACATCAAATATGAAGATAAAGATTTTAGCCGCGAGATAATCGCGCAGTCTCGAGAAAAATATGCCAAGAGCCGTGAAGTTGTCGAAGAGCTTCTCACCCGTTGGGATGAAGGCTCAACCGAAAAGGTTGCCGACGTCAGCAACATAATCAAACAAGAAGAGGATTTTGAGATGCCTTTGATATAGGGTACAATACCTCCATGGTAAAGCAATTTGTAATTATCGAACCATGGGGTGGGGGCGTTTTAACACCTCTGCCGGATATGGGCCTTGGCCGGAAATGCTTAAAAAATGCTTGGAATAAAGGGGGCTCTTTAAACAAATTGGGCAATGCTATGCGCGAAGTTTGCCAGCTGAACGCCGTGTTTCAAAGGCTGTGTGCGCGCACACGTCTTGAACACCGTGCTTCAGATGTCATTCTTAAGAACAAGCCATGAAGTACGTATT